>DATKYL010000314.1:0-15850 GCA_035528515.1 Acidobacteriota bacterium
CAGGATGGGAGGGGGACAATGAGTCGTCGTGGTAATGCGATGCGCGCGGCCGCGCGCATCGGAGTTGTGATCGCGCTGGTGCTGCTGCCGGGCTTTGGCGCTCGCACGCTTGCGCGGAACGCGGTGCCGGAAGCGCCGGAAATCAACGACAAGGGACGCCGGCAGGCGGTCACACTCGCCGCACCCGTGTTCCAGCGGCGGGCGCACTACATCGGCGAGGTCTGGGCGTCGTTTGCCAACGATGGTCACTGGGGCTCGGATCACGCCGGGGAAGCATGCCGTGATGATGAGCAACTCCTGAGGATCAACTGGTGCCCCTCCTTCGAGTTTCCCGGCGGCTCCCGCATCGACTATCTCTTCAACGGCGGGCTGTGGATCGGCGGTATCGTTGGTGCTGATACGCTGGTCAGCCTCGGATACGAAGGCTGGGACGAAACCGGCGATGAGTTCAACGGTTTCTTCCGGATGGAAACCGAACCTCCGCCCGGATACACTTCGGGCTGCGGCATCTGGGGAGAGGACCGCACGCTCGAACAGACCTACTACTGCGTGTATTCGGACACGACCCTGACCGCCCGCACCTCGGCGTCTCACACGCCGATGGGACTCGAAGTCACGCAGGTGACCCACCAGGCGTCCGACAATTTCGCCCGCAGCTTCGTGATCGTCGATCTGCAGATCGAGAACATCGGCAATAACATTATTAAGGACATGTACCTGGGCGTGTTCAACGACTGCGATGTCTTCTGGACGCTGCAGGGCGGCGGCCAGAACAACGCCAACGATGACATTTCGGGTTTCCTCGCGACTTGGCCGAACCCGGTCGATGCGAAGTTCGACGATACCTTGAACGTCGCCTGGTCCGCCGATAATGATGGTGACGTGGTGGACGGCTCCTACCCCCTGGTGGCGGCACGCGGGGCGATGGGTTGGCGTATTCTCCGTAAACCCGAAGGCACCCACCTCAGCTACAACTGGTGGACCTCCGACGGCGTGGCGCTGCAGGACTGGGGTCCACGCCGCGCCACCGATCTGCGGAACCTGGGCCACGGCGGACGCGGCACCCCATCCGGGGATCGCAACAAATACCATTATATGTCAAACGGCGAGATTGACTACGGCCAGGTCTACGCCGGTCTCGATTTTAGGTCCGAGGGCTGGTCCGGCCCCGCGGGCGGAGCCGTCCCCTGCAACCTCGCCGACGGGCTCGATACGCGGAGCCTCCTGACCGTGGGGCCGGTGGAACAGTTTGCACCCGGAGATGTGGTGCCGTTGACGTTTGCCCTGATCGGCGGGAAGAACCTCCACCGCTATCCGAATAATGAATTCGATTGCAACCGGCCCAATCAGTTCCTCGCCGCCCTCGATTTCTCCGACCTCGCCAAGAACGCCTGGTGGGCCGGATTCGTGTTCGACAATTACGGCGTGGATACTGATGGCGACAAATACGGCGGCGAGTACTACCGGCCCGTGACCGATTTCGATACCGCCTACTACACCGGAGACGGGTGCCCTGATTTCGCCGGTCCCAGTCCGCCGCAGGGTCCGGATAGCGTCAATCTCAAGTTGATCTCGCGCCCCCTTGAACTGGAAGTGCGCTGGACCGGTATCAACTCGGAGCTGAACGTCGATCCGCTGCTGCGCGTCCGGGATTTTGAAGGTTACAAGATCTACGTGGCCGAGCGCAACAGCCCGAAGGACCGTCCCACGACCGACGATTTTTCTCTTCTGGCCAGTTGGGATGTGGTGAACTGGCGGCGCTACACCTATGACGCCCGGGCCAATGTCTGGGATGTGACCTCCAATCCGCTGACGATCGAGCAATGGCGCAAGGTGTTTGAGGACAACACGTGCGACGATCCCGACACGCCGTTCGACCCGCGCGACTACCTGGAGCCGTCGCTTGATCGCTCGTACTGCTACGTTGAAGTGGATCGCTTCGGCCAGCTGGTTGAACGGCGGGCGTACTTCGCGCCGCAGGATTTCAATCAGGGCAACGAGATCGTGATCGGCGATCGGGTGGAACCCAATCTCATCCAACGCATCGGCCTGCGGGACACCATCATCGGCAACGATACTCTGCAGTACGGCGACTATCGCGTGATTCTGAAAAACCTCCTGCCGTCGCGGCACTACTTCGTGACCGTGACCGCATTCGATTTCGGCGATCCGTTCAATGACCTCGAGCCGCTCGAGACAACACCGGGTGTCAACCGCGTCGACGGCATTCCGGTTTACTCCGCCGACGTCGTCGCTGACTACTGGAACCAGGGGGGCGAGCTGCGCGACTCGGTGCGCGTGATGGTCTATCCGAACCCGTACAAGGCCTCCTTCATCGGTCCTGACGGCCGGCGGACAAGCTACGCCGAGCAGGGGTATGAAGGCTCGTTCGGCCAAAACGTCGACGAGATCAGCGATGAAGCCCGGCGCATCCACTTCATCAATGTGCCCGACACCGCGACCATTCGGATCTACAGCCTGGACGGCGATCTCGTTCGGGAACTGCAGCACCCGGACGACATCCTGTCGAGCTACTCCTCGAAGATCTCGTGGGACCTGATCTCACGGAACACGCAGGCCGTCGAGTCGGGAATATACATCTACCGTGTCGATTCACGTTTGGGAGCACAGATCGGCAAGATTGTCATCATAAAGTAGAGAGAGCAAGCCGCAGGATCTTTCTGCCGGATGCAGATGAGGGACGATGATGATGAGAACACGACGAAACGCATGGAGCCTGACGGCGGTCGTGGTATGTGTTCTGGGAGCGACCGTCCTCAGTGGCCCGTCCGCCCTGGCGCAGGACAAGGTCGGCACGACCGGCGCGCAGTTTCTGGAAATCGGTGTGTCCCCCCGCGCCGATGCCCTCGGTGGAGCCTTTACGTCAATCGCCGATGACGTCTCGGCCGTTTACTACAACCCGGCGGGACTGGTGCAGCTGGAGAGTCGGCAAGCGATGGTCTCCCTCATCGACTATCCGGCCGACATCAGCTACTCGTTCGCGGCGGTGGCCTTCCCCGGTTTGGGCGGCATGATCGGTATCGCCTACTATGGCCTGAATGCCGGGGAAATGCGGGTGACCACACCTGAGTACCAGAGCGGCAAGCCGGGCTGGATGTTCACTGCCAAGGATTACGCGTTTTCGCTCACCTACGCCCGCTCGCTGACCGACCGCTTCTCCGTCGGCGGAACGATGAGAGTCATTGATGAACTCTACGAGGAAGAGCGGGCGACCGGCTGGTCCGCGGACCTGGGGTCCCAGTACAACACCGGCTTCCGTAACTTCAAGATCAGCATGATGATGTCGAACTTCGGGCCGGATATGAAGTTCCTCGACGACGAGTATCCGTTGCCGATCAACTTCAAATTCGGCGGCGCCATCGACGTCATGGACGGCCCCCACAACCACGCCGTGCTGGCCGTCGAGGGTGCACACCCATCCGACAACCGCGAGAAATACAACGCCGGGGTGGAGTACACCTTCAATAAGTTCGCCTCGTTCCGCGTCGGACACCGCTGGGAACACGATATCGGCGGCGTCTCATTCGGCGGAGGGGTCGCCCTTAATATGGAAAAGGTCGCCATGCGTATCGACTACGGCTATCAGGATTTCGATCCGCTGGAGCAGATCCATCGCATTTCGTTCACGGTCGATTTCTAACGGGGAACCGGTACGGGAGGTCATATACAATGAAAGCGCCTGAAGAAGTCAGGCAGTGGGGCCGCGGCATCGGACAATGGTGGCCGGTCGTCGCCGTCGCGGCGGTCGTGCTGGCCATGTCCCTGGGGTGCAGCAAACTCGAAAACAAGGGCGGACCGGGTGTCAACCAGGCCCCGGAAGTTTTTCTGGTCAATGTTCCGCCCGACGCTTACGTGTCGTCCAGCAGCCTCGAGGTGATGTGGTACGGCACCGATGTGGATGGACGCATCGTGCGGTTCGATTACACCGTTGTCCTGGAGAGTGAGATGGACAGCGTGGCGGCTACGCTTCCGGATCAGCATCTCCCGCCGATCGAACGGTTTATCAGACACGAACTGACCGACGAGTGGCCGTACTGGATCTCCGTATTCGCCGATTCGGTCGCCAACCCCAATCAAGACCTGGTCAAACTCTACGCTTCGACCGTCATCGAAGAGTGCGACTCGATACCGAGCGGCGATACCCTGCGACCCATCAACTGCGTATCGCAGGTGGCGCCTCAGTACTTTTTCCTCCGCGCCATCGACGACGTTGACTCGACCTCGTCAATCAAGTACCGCATGTACCAGCGCACCAATCACTGGCCGGAAACGTATATCTCGCGCTCCTTCGACCCGACGGCGGAGTATCTCTCGCTGCCGAAACTGACCGAGACCTACCGCGGCATCAAAGTTTTCTGGGGAGGTGAGGACCGGCTGGACTTCCCGCCGCCCGCAGAGCCCTATCTCGAATACCACTGGCGGGTGTACGGGCCGTTCGACTATCGACCGTCCCTGAATGACACGCTCGATGAGACCTTGACACCACGAACGCCAATCTGGGAATCCCATAACCCCGATACACTCGTCGGTGTCTGGGTGAAGGACACCACTGCGCTTGTTTGGGATCTGTGGCACCTTGCCGATCAGAGTTCCGGCGAAGACACGGCACTCACCCGTCAGGGGTGGTTCGCCTTCCTCGTTTCGGCCC
Organism: Acidobacteriota bacterium; assembly: GCA_035528515.1. Lineage (GTDB taxonomy): Bacteria > Zixibacteria > MSB-5A5 > WJJR01 > WJJR01 > DATKYL01. The sequence goes on from DATKYL010000314.1 coordinate 4,670, forward strand.
GCGATGACGCCTTCGTCGCCGACGAGACACCCGCCATCGCCACCTTCACCGCGATCTATCCGCGCTTCGAGCGTGACCTGATTCTGGTCGAGGACACTTGGTACAGCGTTGACACCTACGGGAACCCGGCCGCGAATCCCGAGGACAGGCGCCCGCCCGTCAACCATGAATTCCTGATGCGCATGCTGGAGGCGGCTAACCCCGGCTACGACCCGACGAAGGATGTCTGGTGGCGGCACAAGGGCCCGGCGTCGGGTGATCCGTGCACGAGCCGGCAGACGGACGCGTTCTTCGGCACGAACTGCGCTAACGCACTGCCGCTGAGAGTGCTGGCTTCGCACCGGCTGGCGATTTTCATCGATGACGATATCTTCGATCAGATCAACTTCCCTGCGGAAGTGCCCCCCGTCCAAACGATTCTGCAGCGCTACCTCGACGTTGGTGGCATGCTGTGGATTGTCTCGCGCCACGGCTTCATCCGCGGAACCGAATCCACCCAGAGCAGTCCGGCACGGCTCATTGACTTCGTTAACGGCCCCGGCAGTCAGCTCAACCCCCGGGCAGTCACCTACTTCGACATCGAGGCCATGTACTATCCCGGATGGCGCCGCCAGGCGATGCCGGTCCCGGTCAGCGGGGGTGAACCGATCATTCCTGCCTCCAATGACGAGTTCGTCGGTGCCAAAGCAACGAGATTCGCGGTAGGCCTGCCGGACAACCTCCCGATCGACCAAGAGCGTGTAGACAACCAGTTCTTCCCGGATATTGTCAGGAAGCAGAGCCTTGGATATGACGTCACCATCTACGGCGTGATCGACGCCAACTTCCTCGTCCGCGGTACGGAATCGACGCCGCTCTATCTCTTCCAGAGTTGGCGTCCATATGGCCCGATACCGCCCGAGAACGGTCCCTCGTTCTCCCACGGCAAGGTCGTGATGCAGCGGTTTGTCGGACCCAACCGCGACACACCGCTCTACAAGACGGCCTACACCACCTTCCCGCTCTACTTCCTCCAGGAGGAAGCCGCGCGCGAACTGGTCGTCGGCATGGTCGAATGGTTCATGCTGCCGTTCGAGTTGACTCCGTAGGCCCGTCCTGATTCTCGTTCACTTTGCTCCCCCGGCCCGCCCGGCCGGGGGAGTTTTTTTGATGGTATCGTTGCGGTCCGACGGGGAAGGTCAGCGAGAGGAACCGAGCGCGTCAAGGGCTTCCCGCGCCGGAATTAACAGAGAGTCGACCGCGACAGCCCGCTCAAGCGTTGCCGCCGCGGCTACCGTGTCGGCCCCCGCCAGTTGCGCCATCGCCAGGCCAAAAAGATAGATCGGATTGCGCGCCTCGAGTGCCATCGCGCGCCGGGCCGCCGCCAGCGCCGCATCAGCCGCGCCGACCTGAAGATGCGCCGTCGTCAGATTCGACCAGGCCGCCCCCAACCCGGGATCGATCGCTACCGCGGCATCAAGATACGCGATGGCTCGTTGCCAGTCGCGCCGGTATCCGGCGATCACGCCGAGATTGTAATTGGCAAGCGCACGATCGCGGGTGGGATCGCCGCGTAGAAGAAATGGTTCCGGATCGGGGTCGGCCTCGATGCCCCTCACCTGATGCCGGCTGCGAAGGTAGCGAAGGAACACCGCCTCGGCCTCCTCCAGACGCCCGAGATCCAGAAGCGTGACACCCTCCAGCGGAGCGATGTAATCGAAACTCCGCCCACCGACATCCGCATTGGTCAAGAGCCCGAGTGCCTCCTCAGGGTGGTGCAGCGCCCGCAGCAACCCGGCTTTCATCTTCACCGCGTGAATGTCAGTGTGCCGATTGAACGAAATCCGATCGAGGAAATCGACTGCAGTCGCGGTGTCATTCCGATCGAGCGCGGTCTGCACCAGTCCGGTCAGAGCTTGAGGATCGCTTGGCTGACGCTCGAGTTCCTTCCGGTAACATGCCGCGGCCGAGTCTGCTTCCCCTTCGAGATAAAACGCCGTCCCCCGACTGAGCCACACCCCCCTGTAGTCCGGGTTGATGGCGAGTGCCGAGTCGAGCGCGGCACGGGCCAGGGCGGTCCGTCCCTCCGTCAGATGAATGTTCCCCAGCGCGAGAAACGACCGGGGATCGGCCTGCCGCCGGATACCGAACCAGTCGATATGTGCCGGCACCGCGCAAGCGATCACAAGCACCGCCCCGACGACGAATCGTCGGATGTCTCTGATTCGCAGTCGGTCGAACAGCTCTACCCCGCCCGCCGCGGCCGCGCCGATCCAGACCGGCACGACCGGCAGCCGCAGGCGCGCGATGACGAAGAACATCGCGACCGTCAGCGCATATGCCAGCGACCACACCAGGACCCAGATGCGATCCCGGTCGTGGAGTGCCGTGATCCATCCCAGTACGCCGAATGCGACGACCAGCCCGAACGACAACGGGAGCCAGCGGAGAATCGCCCCCCATCGCCGGGTGAACCAGTCGATGCTCTGGTTGTTGGCGAACTCCGTATTCTGCCAAAAGAGAACCAGCTTGCGCCCCAGGAGAGGCAGTGCATCGAGAGGGTGGTCGCGCCAGAATTCCAGTCCCCGGCCCCACCAGTAGGTTGAGACGCCCGACGGTTTCAACGTTCGACCGCACGATGTCTCGGCCTGCGCCGTCGCATCGGCGTTAGTCCAGGCGGTCCCGTGCGGCGGCAGCACTGCTGAGGCGCCGTCGGCGGCGGGGTTATTGCCGATGAAGAAATTCACACCGCCCTGCGTCGAGATCAGCACCGTGTCATGGCTGACGACCGCGTTGCGGAGCGTAACCGGTAATACGACGAGGACGATGCCCGCCAGCACGCCCACAGCCGCCAGAAGACCGCGCCTCCGCGACCCGTCCCGCGCGTTCGCCCACCAGACCCACGCGATCAACACGGGCACGGTTGCCAGGATCGTCGGCCGGGCCACCGCGCACAGTCCGGTGAGAAGACCGGCGGCGAGCGCCGTGCGCGCCCGCCCCTGGCGTACCGCTGCGAGCAGTACCAGGAGAGTGACCGGCGTGAGGGAGACCAACAGAAAGTCGAGGAGGAGTTCGCCCTCAAAGAAGATCGCGGTCGGATAGATCGCGGCGAGGAAAGCAGCAACAACACCAACCCTTTCGTTCCACAGCCGCCGCGCCAGCGTAGCCGTCGCCCAAACACCCCCAAGCCCGATCGCATGCTGTACCACCCGGATCCAGAGGTAATCCGGCCCGGTCAGCCAGTAGAGAAAACCCAGGAAGTAGGGATACAGTGGTGCCCGAAAGAACGGGCCGCTACCGAGAAGGTCGCCGGCGGCGATAGCGCGCGCCCAGCGGTCAAAATGGGCTGCGTCACTGACGAAGTGATCGAAGAAGGGATTGCCGTTGATCTGCCAGAGGTAGACAATCCGGACCGCCGCCCCGAGGGCGAGGGCGACGCCGATCCCGATGTAATACCACCGATTTCCCCGTTCATGCGGCATACCGGAACGCAGTATACCGCCGGTGCCCGGACTCGCCACTATAATCCCGGTTTGCACCCGCGTCGACTTCTGAGCAATCGGTTGCGCAGTCATCGCACCGCGTGACAGCGGTGATCGCCTCTGTCCGGTTCACGCACTGCGGCGGCAACCGACGAATGGCGTTGGACATACGCTGAAATCCGGCCACATGAATTGTCTCGTCCACCTGTTCGCATCACTGGCATCCCGCTTGCGTACTCCTCTGACGTGATGAAACAGTCCTCAAAGGTCACATGCTGCCGCGCCGCTCAGGCCTCGCTGAGAGGCACGTACGCGCATGATGTTCAGGAGAGTGTCTGATGATCTCGTGGTGGGTTATTGCCGGTGCCTGCCTCCTCGCCTTCTGCATTGGCTTTGTCCAGGCCGGCGAGTCAGAGAAGATCGACACCGAAAAGGACTGATACCAGAGTGACGTGTCATGATTGATTGCACATAAAACTTCCCTCCCCGGTCCTTCCCGACCCACGGGCACCTGTAGGGTTAAAGCCCCGGCCGCATCAGCGGTCGGGGCCTCCCCTTTATGGGAACTTCCCTGAACCGAATTATCCCGTCCACCGTGAAGTGTGTGCAGCCGCTTGCAGTTCGCCGTCGGTGGCGCGCAAACGTGTGGCCAGTGCGCAACGCTGTGCACGATCCGGTTCTGACAGGGCCGACGGCACACCGGATTCCACCTTTCGACGACTGTCTAACTGGCGGCGTAGCAATGGCTTAAGAAAATGCAAAATATCCGGCTCGAATTCCGGGTTGGCGGTTAAATTATGAGCAGCGGCACCGGGGTTGCTCAATAGCTATGCAGATGAAACAGCGGTTAACCATCGTCCTCTTACTGCTTCTGCTCGGCGTTCCTGCCGAGGGGTCTGCAGCTCTTACCTCCGATCAAGCCGCCAAGCTCACCCCGACCCTCGCGGATCAGATCGAGCGGGCCGGGTCCGATGCGGTCTTCGAAGTCCTCGTCACCACCAGATCGTCGCAGTCCCAATCAGACCTTCGCGCGACGGTTCCGGCGGGTTTAACCCGCGCCGGACGCTACTGCTTCGTGGCTGACGGTCTCAGGCAGGCCGCGCAGGAAGGGCGGAAGGGTCTGGCCGCCGTTGCTGCGAGCCGACCCGCCGGGCAGGTTGAGATCATCCGGGGTTTCTGGATTTCTCCGACCGTTCATCTGCGCGCCGATCGCGACGCGTTGCTGGAGCTGTCGGCGCGCGACGATGTGCTCATGATCGCCCCGAACTTCGAAGTCGAACTCATGCACCCTGTGCTGGTGGCCGATGCCACCGATGCCGCCACCGGGGCCGAGGCGAATCTCGGGTTGGTCGGTGTGCGGTCTCTTTGGGCGCTCGGTCTGACTGGTGCCGGCCGCCTGGTGGCGTCGATCGACACCGGTGTTGAGGGTGTCCATCCCGCTCTGGCTGACCGCTGGCGGGGGCTGCACGGCGACACCGCATCCTCCTGGTTCGATCCGTACGGGGCGGTTGCCCCGGCCGACCAGAACGGCCACGGGACCCACGTCATGGGTGTCATGGTCGGACGGGCCGGTGCCGACACGATCGGTCTGGCGCCCGACGCCGAGTGGATCACCGCAGCCGTCATCGATCGTGGTGCCTCGCTGGCCACCACCTTCGCCGATATTCTGTCGGCGCTCGAATGGGTTGCCGATCCGGATGGCAATCCGGAGACGACCGACGACGTTCCCGATGTCGTCTGCAACTCGTGGGGCGTTGCGCAGCACATTATCAATCCCTGTGATCAGTACTTTTTCGACGCGATCGACAATGTCGAAGCGTTGGGGATCGTCTGTGTTTTCGCCGCGGGCAATGAAGGTCCGTACTCGATGACGATCCGCAACCCGGCCGATCGCGGAACCACCACGACCGCCAGCTTCTCGGTCGGTGCCGTCGACGGCAACGATCCCGCGTTTTCCGTGCCCGCGTTCTCCAGCCGCGGCCCTTCCGCCTGTGACGGCTTCTCGATCAAGCCCGAACTGGTGGCCCCGGGTGTCGATATCCGCTCCTCCTATAAGGGCGGGACCTACAAGACAATCAGCGGCACCTCAATGGCCGCTCCCCACGTCGCGGCGGCCGTCGCGCTCCTGCGCCAATACAACCCTGATCTCACGCCCGAGGAGATCAAGCTCGCGCTGATGAGTTCGGCCCGGGATGTGGGCAATCCCGGTGAGGACAACGCGACCGGCCACGGGCTGATAGACCTCGAGGCCGCACTGAACGCCGTCCGTCCGCCTTTGGTCCCGACGATCCTGGTGCAGGCCGTAAGGCCGGATCTCACCGGTGACGCCATTCTTAACCCGGGCGAGACGGGTCCGGTGGCGGTCACACTGTCGGGTATGGGCCCGTCGCTTGAGAATCTCTCGGCGCAGATCGTACCGCTGAGCACCGGCGTGACGGCGCCCGTGGACTTGGCGTACTTTGGCACGCTCAACGACGGCGAATCGGTCGACAACGCCACGTCGCCTTTCGTCGTTTCGATCGCTCCCGATTTTCGCGCGGGCGACACGGCGCGGTTTGAGCTGAGGCTCTCCGGGTATCCGCAACTGGCCGACTGGCGGGATACAATCGGTTTCGCCTGCGGCCTCCCGCCGGATGCGGCCATCCTGACAATCGGCGCGGGTGACGGTGCCCTCTCGATCTCGAATTTCGGGCAAGTGGGGCTCGGTCCCGGTTCGATCCTCGACGCCGGCGGCGAGGGATGGCGAGTACCGGGCGCGGCCGCGAACATCCTCTATGAATCTTCGTTGATCATTACCTCGGCCGACGGTCGGGTCGCCGACGCCTCACGCAACGGCGACGGTTCGGCGACGTTTGACTTCGCCCCACTGAGCGATCCAATCGCTCTTGCGTCGGGCGCGCTGGGATCGGTGTTCTATGACGATTCACGCGCCGCGGACCCGGTGGGGATCTCGGCCCGGCAGACCGCCGTATATCAGGCGGTGGAACTCACCTACAACCTCATCATTGTTGAGTGGACGATCCGCAGCCGCACGGGATTTCCGATCGACGGCATCCGAGTCGGCTGGGTGACGGATATCGACGTTCCCGCGGCGGGCGCCGCCTCCGAAATGACGGTTTTCGAACCGGTGTCCGGTGGCATCTACCACACGGCCACGATCGGGGGTTACGACGTCGCAGGCTTCGCTCCGCTCGGTTTCGCTTTCGGATCGATGGCCTACGTCGCGAACGACTTTGGTCGCAAGCCCGGTCTCACGGTGGGGGAGAAGCTCGCGGCGCTCGCCGGCGGCACCGAACCGACGCCGATGACCGCGGGTGACTGGTTTGAGGTTGTGGCTACCGGCCCGGTCAACTTGGGGGCGTATGACTCGCTGACGGTGGCGGTGGTGTTTATCAGCGCCGACGATCCCGCGGCCTTCGCCGCAGGGTGGGACGATGCCCGCCGGCGCTGGAGTGAGATTGCCGGCGTATTCGACGATTACGGTGACCAGAGTATGTTGCCGCGCTTCACCCTGGCCCAGAACTACCCCAATCCGTTCAACGCCGCAACGACTATCCCGATCGAGATTGGCGGCCCCGGCGCGGACGCGGTCCGCCTCGATATCTTCGACATCCTCGGCCGACGCGTCCGGACGCTCTTCGACGGCCCCCTACCCGCCGGCTCCCACGCAATGCCGTGGGACGGCACCGACCGGCGCGGCCGCACACTCGCATCGGGTGTCTATCTGTTCCGCCTGACCGTGGAAGGTCAGGCTCAGACGCGCCGTATGGTCCTCCTCAAGTAACCCGCGCAGACGAAAATCCACGTCGAGAACGATTCACGTTTCCCGCAAGGCTCTCGTTTTCCTACCATTGACTTGGCGCGCGCGACGAGCGCGACGCCTGCGGTGATCCCGTCGGGGACGTCGGGAACAACAGATTCCGCTACCCCGCATGAAGCGAAAGCACATGTTGACGATTCTCTACTGGCTGGCGGCGATTGGTATCGCGCTGCTGTTCTTCACTATCCTGATTCGCTGGGCCGAACCGCGTGTGGCCTTCCACCCCGTTCCCGGTCCGACCCCCCCGCCCCCTTCATTCGAACGGTTCGAGGTGACCACCGGCGACGGGATAAATCTGACCGGTTGGCAGACGACGATCGAGCCTGGCCGGCCGGTGTTGCTCTACATATGCGGGAACGCCGGCAACCTCACAGGTCGCCATGAACTGCTGCAGGGAGCGGCGGGACGGGGAATCGGCATTGCCGCCTTCAACTACCGGGGGACCGGGGAATCGGCCGGCGAGCCCTCCGAGGAGGGGGTTTATCGCGACGCGGAGGCGGTGTATGACCACCTGCTGTCAGCTGGTGCGGCCCCGGAAGATATCGTGGTTTGGGGACACTCGATCGGCGGCGCGGTCGCCTGCGAACTGGCGCTCCGGCGGCGCTGTGCCGGATTGATCCTGGAATCGACTTTCCGCTCCGCCCGGGTCATGGCCCAGCGGATGATCCCCTGGTTGCCGGTGGGGCTCTTTTTGACCCTACGGCTGGACAACGAAAAAGCCCTTGCCCGGCTCGATCTGCCCATCCTGTTCATCCACGGGACCGCCGACCCGGTCGTTCCGGTGGACGACAGCCGCTACCTCCACAATCTCGCGCGCGGCCCCAAGGAGCTGTGGCTGGTGGACGGTGCCGACCACAATGACAACCACATGGCCCCGGATGGAGAGTTCTACGACCGAATCACCCGTTTCGCGGGCCGGGTCGCTGCCTCTGCCGGGTCTCAGGCCCGCCCGGACGAGGGGGGCTCTTCCCCGGATCGATAAGAGAAAACGCGTGGGGGCACCGATCCCACGGGTCACCGGCATTGCGTCAGAACACTGTCCCCCATCGAGATGCCCCTTGACAGAACGGGCGGAAATTGATAAACTATCGGATTATTTTGGCGCCGGGAGACCGCAAACTATGAAGACGTACATACCAAAAGAAAACGAGATCAGCCGCGACTGGTACACCGTCGATGTGGCCGACCAGGTTCTGGGACGTTCGGCGGCGCGTATCGCCCGTGTTCTGCGGGGCAAGCACAAGCCGCAGTTCACGCCCCATATGGATTTGGGCGACTTTGTCGTCGTGGTCAACGCCGCTAAGGTGCGTCTGACCGGCACCAAGGAGACGGGTAAGAGCTATTTCCATTACAGTGGCTATCCCGGCGGCGCGCGCTTTGAGACGGTGGAGAAGTTACGCGGGCGCCAGCCGGAAGAGTTGGTGCGACGCGCGGTGCGCGGCATGCTCCCGAAGAACCGTCTGGGACGCCGCCTGTTGCGGAAGCTGAAAGTGTACGCGGGGCCGGACCATCCGCATGCGGCACAGAAGCCGCAGCCCCTGACGTTGCAATAAGACGTGGCGGTGCCGCACCCGCACCGCCTTCGGTGAACAGTCCTGAGGAGGACACTTGGCTGAGGAAATATACTGGGCCACGGGACGCCGTAAGGAATCGAGCGCGCGTGTTGGTTTGCGTCCGGGGACCGGGCAGTACCGGGTCAACGGCAAGTCGCTCCTCGATTACTTCCATCGCGAAACGCTCGTGATGGTGATCGAGCAGCCGCTGAAGCTCGTCGACGTGGACGGCCAGATCGACATCGACTGCCGGGCTCGCGGCGGCGGAAAATCCGGCCAGGCCGGGGCGGTGCTTCTGGGCATCGCGCGTGCGCTGCAGATGATGAATCCCGAATGGCGCCCCAAGCTCAAACGGGCGGGCTTCCTCACACGCGATGCGCGTGAAGTGGAACGCAAGAAGTACGGACTGGTCAAGGCGCGGAAGCGCTTCCAGTACTCGAAGCGTTAGGAGAAACAGCTTCCGGCGGATAACGGCCGTGCCGCCGCCGGACAGCGGAAATGATAGCTGAAACCCGGCGCGCAGCAGGTGCATCGAGCTTCTCTGCGCGTTAACCGAAATCGAAACACAACCCTGAGGTTGATTTGGCGGTAGAGCTTCGTGATTTGTTGGATGCCGGGGTGCACTTCGGTCACCAGACCCGGCGCTGGAACCCCAAGATGAAACCGTTCATCTTCGGGGCCCGGAATGGCATTTACATTATTGACCTGCGCAAGACGCTCATGTCACTGCACGCCGCCTGTCGCAAGGCGCGCGAGGTGGCAGCCGAAGGACGCCCGGTTCTCTTTGTCGGGACCAAGAAGCAGGCGAAGGACGTCATCCTCGAAGAGTCGGGACGTTGCGGCCAGTACTGTGTCACCGAACGCTGGCTGGGCGGCATGCTGACGAACTTTGCCACGATTCGCCAATCGGTCAAGCGCCTGCGTGATCTGGAAACGATGCGTGAAGACGGGACCTTGGAAAAACTCACCAAGAAGGAACGTCTCCGGCGCGAGAAGGACATCGGAAAGCTCGATCGCGTCCTCGGCGGCATCAAGGACATGGGACGCCTCCCCGGGCTGGTCTTCGTCGTCGACACCCGCAAAGAGCGTATCGCCGTGGCCGAGGCCAAGAAATTGGGCATCCCGATCATTGCCGTCGTGGATACCAACTGCGATCCGGACCCGATTGACTTCCCGGTGGCGGGAAATGACGATGCGATTAAGTCGATCCGTCTCCTGACCGGTGCCGTCGCGGCGGCGGTCCTGGAGGGAGCCGGAAGTCGCAAGAAAGCGGGAACCGTCCGGGACGACGGTGCCGATGCTGACGACGAGCAGGGCGACGATGCGCAGTTGACGGCATCGCCGGTGGTTGCTGAAAAAGACGACTAGCGTCCCATCCGTTGCGCAACGAGGAACGCTACACCAACTCGAAGGGGCGACCATGACGATTTCCGCTCAGGACGTGAAGGCGCTACGCGAACGCACCGGCGTCGGCATGATGGAATGCAAGAAGGCGCTCACCGAGGCCGAAGGCGATCAGGAGCGGGCGATCTCGCTGCTGCGCGAGAAGGGTCTGGCCAAGGCGGCCAGTAAGGCCGGCCGCGCCACCAAAGAAGGGCTCATCTTCTCCTACATCCACCCCGGTGACAAACTGGGTGTGCTGCTCGAGGTCAATTGCGAGACCGATTTCGTCGCCCGTACCAACGAGTTTCGAGCTGTGGTCAAAGATATCGCGATGCAGGTGGCGGCCTCGAACCCGACCGCCCTGCGGCGGGAAGAAGTCGATTCCGCCGCGATCGAGGTCGAGCGGCAGATCTATCGGACTCAGGCGATCAACGAAGGAAAGCCCGAAAAGGTCGTCGACAAGATCGTCGACGGCAAGATCGAGAAGTTTTATGCCGAGACCTGTCTTCTGGAACAGGCGTTCATAAAGAGCCCTGATCAGACGGTCAACGAGATGCTCCAGGGTGCGATCGTCCGTCTCGGCGAGAATATGCTCATCAAGCGGTTTGTGCGTTTCCAACTCGGCGAGTAGCCGGTTGGGTGCGCCGTCCGTGCCCCGGACCGCGCACCGCAGGCACACCGCCTCACGTCAAGACCGCATCTCCTGTTGCCCGGGTGCAGGGCGCCATCCTGATGGCCCAACCCAACCGATCAGATGCCGGTGGTGGTTCCCCCTACCGGCGTGTTCTCCTCAAGATGTCCGGTGAGATTCTGGCCGGGGAGTCCCGGTGGGGGATCGATCTGGAGGTGCTGGCCTCACTCGCCGATCAGGTTGCCTCGGTCCGTGCAGCCGGGGTCGAAGTCGCCCTGATCATCGGTGGCGGGAACATCTATCGCGGCGCAACGGCCACGCGGACCACCGGTA
>DATKYL010000315.1:0-26321 GCA_035528515.1 Acidobacteriota bacterium
TCCCATAAGCCCGACACCACGATTCTCACCCGCCACTATCTGATCGACAAACAGAAGGCGTTCGGGCAAATGGCCTCGACCGTCATCGGTTTCGACTACGACGGCGGCCGCCTCGATGTCACGGTGCACCCGTTCTGCACCGGAATCGGCCCCAGCGATACCCGCATCACCACCCGCTACGACGATCACGAATTCGCCGGCGCCTTCTTTGGCACCATGCACGAATCGGGCCACGGGATGTACGATCAGGGACTGGATTCCAACGAATTCGGCAACCCGCTCGGCGAATATATCTCCCTCGGCATCCACGAATCCCAGTCGCGCCTGTGGGAGAACCAGGTCGGCCGCTCGCGAGTGTTCTGGAAGCACTTCTTCTCCAAAGCGCAGGCGACCTTCCCCGAGGCGCTGGGTAACGTGGCGCTCGAGGATTTCTACTTCGCCGTCAACGATGTCCATCCGTCGTTCATCCGGACTGAATCCGACGAAGCCACCTACAACCTGCACATTCTGCTGCGCTTTGAGATGGAACGGGCATTCTTCTCCGGTGATCTCGGTGTCGACGACATCCCCGCGGCCTGGAACGAGAAGTTCACCAAATACTTCGGGATCACACCGGCGAACGACAAGGACGGCTGCCTGCAGGACATCCACTGGAGCGCCGGCCTGATCGGGTATTTCCCGACCTACTCGCTCGGCAACCTGTATGCCGCGCAGTTCTTTGCCAAAGCCCGCGCCGATCTGGGCGACCTCGATGCCATGTTCGCCCGCGGCGAGTTTGCCCCGCTGCTCGAATGGCTCCAGAACAATATCCACCGTCAAGGGCGGCGCTACCGCGCCGGCGACCTGGTCAAACGCGTGACCGGCAAACCGCTCGGGTCGGAGGCGTTGATGGCGTACATGAACGCCAAGTTCGGGGAGCTGTACGGATTCTAACACAGCCGCCCCGACACAAGCAGGATACGACGGCGCGGCTCAGGCCGCGCCGTCTCCATTTGGCCCCGGAGGAGATCAGTCAATATGCCACGCAAAACCGTCGCCGAATTCCGCGCCGAACGCGAGGCGCAAAACACGCTGCTTTTGGAATCGAAGCACAAGCACATCCAGCGCTTCTTCAACATCGACAGCGGGGTCTATGAGGATGGAGCGCTGCCCGCGAAGACCAAGGAAATGCTGGGACTCGCCGCCTCGATCGTCCTGCGCTGCGACGACTGCATCACCTACCACATGATCAGGACGGTCGAGTTGGGTGTCACCGACGCCGAACTCGATGAGATCTTCGCGGTCGCGCTCATTGTCGGCGGCTCGATCACGATCCCGCACCTGCGACGCGCCGCCGCCACCCGCGCGGAACTCCGGACTTCTGCCACCTGAGGACTTGAGTACGCCACGGTTCTACTGCGGGAATGTCCCCGACCACAGGACGGATCAAGATTGGAACCGGGCGTTGAATCCGGGGGAAAAGTACGCGCAGACGGGTACTCACTCACAGCAGAGGGGCCTGTTGAAAAACTCCCGCGTGCGGCATCGGGATCGCAGACAGGAATGTCTGCGCCACCAGAGCACAACGACTTAGCCTTGTGTCGGTGGGCCAGACATTTCTGTCTGGCCACTTTTTCAACAGGCCCCAGAGCTGTGAGGTACCCGGTTATCATTCCTCCGCACGATCGAGTTCCACAAGGATTCCGCCTGTATCTCGCTGGATGTTCTCGAACGTATCAACCACTGCCGTTAGGTAGCCAATCCTGCCAGCGATAAGAATCCGCGGCCCCTTGAACGGTGTTGACGCAAGGGCGAATTCACCGGCAGTGTCTGTATAGAACACAGCCCCGGTCAGAGTGTCATCGAGAACAACCCATGCCGAATCCAGCGGGAGTCCCGTTGCCATATCCTCAACTCGGCCGGATAGGCACACCACCTCCTCGACGATGGTCCCATCGTCACATCCAGGACACATGAACGAGACGATGAGCGCAAGCACACCAAGAGCGACGGCTCGCAGAGTGACCATGGCTTGAATCCTCCCTTCTCTTGGGGATTCCAGTATCAATCTCTACAAGTATGAGGCTCCTCCCAATTCCGTGTCAAGCTTCTTCGCGGCGGGTGGCCCTGACGCCCTCGTCAGGGCTCGCCTCGATCACGTTGCCGCCTACTGAATGCAGCGTCGACGGCATCGATTCTCAGCGGATAGAGTAACAGGTGCACATGCTCGGGCATGAATACGTACGCCCAAAGAGCAAACCCGTGTCGCTCGCGGGCAAACTCAAGCGAATCCCGCAGGCACATGCGAGCGAACTCATTCGTGAGAAACTGCCGCCGGTGGAAGCACGAGAACGTCAGAAAATGTGCGCGGGCGGGCTCGTTGAAGAAGCGTCGCTTCATGGCAGGGAAGCTGGCAATGCGTGAACAACGACACAATCACTTCGAGACGGGACATGGGCTAAGCGAGCCCTGACGAGGGCGTCAGGGCCACCCCGCCACTGCCCTTCAACCAGGTGTTCTACTGCGGGGAAAGCCTCCGACGGCGGGCGGGCTGCGACTGTAAGCGGTCGTTGAATCCCGGGGAATGTACTGGCGGACGGATACCGACTCACAGTCCGCCTGCGGCGGATGAGGTACCCGGTCATTCCTGATGCGGCTTTGCCGCGCAACTTACGGACACGGATTGCAGAACTGCGCTGCCCGATCCCCACCGCGAAACGCCACGTTGACCAGTAGAACGACATCCAGGACGCTCGTCACACCGTCGCAGTTGACGTCGGTCGTCACGTACGGGCACGCTGCGTTCGGATCGGCGATATCGGGACTGCCGCGAAACCCGATGTTGACAACCTGTACCACGTCGAGGACACTGGTCTCACCGTCACACTGCGGGTCGCCGTGACAGTCACAGGCACACGTGGGGCTCGCTTCGGTATTCCCTTCCGACCAGAGAATCATGTTGGGAAAAACCTGTGACAAATCCGCCCATCCCTCGCCCCAGTCGTTGTACGAACGGCACGGGGTCGGATTCTCCTGATTGTCGTCGAACACCAGATCGACCGACGCATCCGAGATCGCATTCGGCAGATAGACACCCGCGAAGTACGGTTCTGTGACCACACAGCCGTCGTCGATCGGCATCTGTACCATCCATGCACCCGGCTCGAAGTACAGCGAGTCCGACGGACCGCTGCACAGGAGCGTGCCGGGAAACGGACATTCGGGCACACCCGCGTTCGTCGCGATGATCGGCTGCATCGTGATCCACTGCCCCACGTCGACCTGCACCACCCAGAAGACATCGAGAATCGTGAACGGATACGTGTTCACGCAGACCACTTCGGAGGGGTCCTGATAGCTGACATAGACCTCGACGCCGACAACCCAGCCGACCGAACGCAGCGCCGGCTCACCCTGCCAGTAACCGTCGCAGCGAATCGCGGTATCGGCCTCAAGCCTCATGAGTGATGTCTTCGAGGGCGGATCGATCAGCCGTTCCGTCTGCGGCGCGGCCTTGGACACGGCGGCAACCGCCGCGGGCTGACCGTCGACACCCCAGAAGGACAACTGCGACTTGTCCCGGTCGGCACCGGCTAACCCGGTAGCAGCCAATAGACAAACGAGCCAGATCGCACAGCCGGCCAGACCGGCAATCCGACGATACCAGGATCGCGTAGGCGTAGGCATGACCTCACTTCCTCCTCCACTATAGGTTTCGGCGCGGAGGCGGTTCACGTGACTGCCAGGGTCGGGGACTCTGGAGAGACACGGCACGTCGCGACCGGGGCATGCTTAAGGCGTTGCCGATCAAGGTCTTACCGAGTAGTCGGCGCGGCTCCACACGGCAGCGGGGCGCCCCAGTCTGGGGCGCCCCGCCTACGTCACGGCTGTTGACGTTAAGAAGTCCTTACGGACATGGATCGCAGAATTCAACCGCCGGATCACCGCCGCGGAAGGCGACGTTCACGAAGTGGACCACGTCCAGAACGTTCGTGACCCCGTCGCAGGTGCAGTCGGTGTCGGTATACGGGCACAGCGGGTTCGGATCGATGATCGGCGGCGCACCACGGAACGCCACGTTGACCGCCAGCACCACGTCAAGCACGTCGGTGTTTCCGTCGCACTGCGGATCGGCATGACAATCGCACTGACACAACGTCGGCGTCGCGGGCGGCACTTCCGCTTTGAGCTTCAGGATGTAGGTCGAGTACCCCGGATACGAGGCGCCGACTTCCTCAACGTGATACCAGCACGTCTGGCTGTCAAGCGCCGCCGGCAAGTTGAAGTGCAGCAGGAGATAGTCGCACACCGTCACCCAGGTATCGCCGTTGCTGTCCTTGTGGTTCCAGACGTCAACGGTGTACACCATCTTCACGAGTTCCGAATCAACGACACCCGAATCGGCCGCGGGCGTCCACCATTCGGTGAGCACAAACTCGCCGATCATCGGGAATCTCACCGGGTAGCCGTACTCATCCCAGATCAGCAGCGGACTGATCGGGCCCCAGTGCCAGTCATCCCACTCAAACGCCGCCAGCCGGTCACCCGCGGTCCAGGCATGTGGCGGCCAGGTGTCGATCGAGTCGACGATCAGCTTGAGCAACTCGGGGACCTCGATCGGCGGCGGTTGGCAGGTCGGCCAGTTGTCGCACGTGAACGAGAACCAGCAGGTCGGTGAACCGTCGCAGGTCTCCAAGCCGACGCAGGTCACGGCTCCCGGACAGGTCCAGTCCCCGGCACAAGTCTGAGCGCCGGCACAGGTGACCGCGGCCGGGCCGCAGGTCGGCAGCCCGTTGCAGGTCGGCCAGCCGCCGCAGGTCGCGGTCAGATCGCAGGTGGCCTGCCCCTCACAAGTGGCGATGACAGCCGAGCAGGTTGCCGTCGACCCGCAGGTCGGATTGCCGGTACAGGTATGGCCACCGTCACAAGTCAGCGTGTTCGGGCAAGTGCTACTGCCCGGACATGATGCCACGCCGGGACACGTCGCCGCACCGCACGAGGCCGCCGGCGGGCAGGTGACCGCCCCCGGACAGGTCATCCCCGCCGGATTGCAGGTCGCCACGGCCGGACAGGTGGCATTCGGTGGGCAGGTCGGATTCCCCTGCATCGTCACACATTTACACAGCGTGACCCCGCAGGTCGGCCACGGCGCGAAGGTCGGGTTCGGCGGACAGGTGGCCGCAGGACAGGTCGCTGTACTGAATATCGTCGGGCACAGATCCGCCGAGCAGGTCGCGAAATTCGGCAGCGTCGGCGCGATGCAGTCGGCCTCCCCTCCGGGACAGGTCAACGAGCCCGGCGACGTCGGGCAAATGGCCGCGGCGTCGCAGGTCGCGGTGCCCGGAATCGTCGCGCAGACCACGATATCATCGCAACTGATCGCACCGGCCAAAGTCGGACACAAGCCGCCCGCCGGGCAGCTCGCGGCCGCCGCGGACGTCGGGCACATGCCCGCAGCCCCGCAACTGATCGCGTCGGCTAACGTCGGCAGGCAGGGCATTCCATCACAACTGACGTTGTGGCACAGTGTGGGCTCACACGTCGGGCCTTGCAGCGTCGGTTCGTCACAAGTCGGTGCACCTTTGCACGTCATCGAACCCCGACACGTCTCCCAGCCGATACACGTCTCGACCGCATCCGTGCAGGTCGGCGTGCTGGAGCAGGACGGGTAGTACGCACACGTCAGATTCGGCGAACAGGTCGCCGGCTCACCGTAGCAGGTCGCCCCCGCCGTGCAGGTGACCGCCTGGCAGGTCTCAATCGCCGCACAGGTGCCGTATCCCATGCAGGTGTAATACCCTTCGCAGGTGGCCGAACCGTGGCATGAGGGGAAACCCGGCAGCGTTGGGCTCTCGCAATCCGCGCTGACCTCATATGTCGGCGGCTTGTCGCAGGTCGGCGCCCCATAGCACGTGGTCGAGCCGCGGCATGTCTGCCAGCCGACACAGGTCACCGTCATGCATGTCTCAGTGCCTTCACACGAGGGATAGTATGCGCAGGTCGGGTTCGGCGAACATGTCGCATCCGACCCATAGCACGTGGGCTCCGCCGTACAGGTCACCGCGCGGCAGGTCTGGATCGCCGCACAGGTGGCATTCATACACGTGTAGTACCCGTCGCACGTCGCTGAACCATGACAGGACACCGTTCCCACCATGGTCGGAAGGTCACAACAGTCCGCATCGCATGGGAGTTGGGTCGGTTCCAGCTCCGTGCCGCATTCCGGAAACGGCGGCGGCGGCGGGTCGCCGGTCCCTTGCAGGTAGTTTCCCAGGTAGGTCAGGTCTGTCAGATTGACCAGCCCATCGGCGTTGAGATCAGCTGCCTTCATGCACGGCGGAGGCGGACTACCGGTGAAATACCAGTCTATGAAGTAGGTGACATCGTCCATATCGACGTCCCCATCGCAATCAACGTCGCCACGGATAAAGAGCCCCACCATCGGGGTCGTCACCGCCGCCGCGCTGCCCCCGCCGACTCCGTCGGCACGGGCGCGTTTGGAGGGTGCGTGCGCACTACTTCCCTGGTTCTCGAATTTCTCAAGTGATGTCTGCAGGCTCTGACGAAAGAGGGGCGAGGGGTTAGGATCTGCCGTCTCGGCCACGGATGACTGAAGAACGAACAGCCCCGCAGCAACGATGCACAACAGCACCCATGCCATCCCCCAGCCACGGAGGAGACGCGTGCGTCCCATTGGTCCACCTCCCGAGTATCGGGTAGAAAGAGTCGCCGGACGGACTACCGGCCCAATTAAGTACCGTTGCCGCACCCGGCCAGACCGCCCGGCCATCGCGGGCACAGCGAGGACATGTACAAGTGTAACAAAACCACCCGGGTCGCCGTTGTCAATCCGTATTGACCTTGTGAGAGGTTCGCAGAAGGCCCCGGCCGGCACGGATCGGAAAGAAACCAGGCAGCCCGTGCAGCGACACCGCAGAACCTGCTCAGGCGAAGCAGTCGCCCGTGACTCAGAGATGCAGGTCGATAATTGGAACCGCCGATCGTCACTTCACACCCGGGCGGGCAGCGCAAGTGCCGACGATTCAACAGGGTACAGACCGAATGGTCGCGCCTGATCCGGTCAACTCACCCTGAAAACCGCGGTGAAGCTCGCGTGGGATTTCGGTGTCACCGCCACATCCCAACTCGCAAAGCCGGCCTCTGCACCGAGTGAGGCGATTTGCTGAGCACTGAAAAAGTGTACGGGACAGCGCTTGAGAAGATAGCGAAGACGGCGGATCGGCATGCGAATCAGGTGACGGCGCGGAAATGAGGCGATCACCGACTGACGGGCATGCGCCGCCATCTTGCGGAGATGATCGACCGGATCGCTCTGGTAGTCGAAGTAACCCATCGCGATAACGAGATCGAACTGTTCATCGCCTTCCCACCGCACAAAATCGCTCTCGACCAGATCAACACGGCAGCCATCAACGGCAGCCACCCGTCGCCGCGCCATGTCAAGCATCGGCGCTGAGATGTCGAGCCCGACCGCCCTCCTGACGCCGATTTCGGTCAGTGCCGTCAGGTAACGCCCCGACCCACAGCCGATATCGAGAACGCTCTGCGCCCCGATCTCCTGCGCGTGCCGCATGACTACCCCGAAACGCTGGGCGATATCCGAGCGCAGCCAGCGATTCAGACGGCGCATCACGGCACCTTGAGCGCCATCCTCATACAGATGATCGAACTCGTCCGCGGTACGCTCGAAATAGGCCTGTACATCGTCTGTGCGCGACGTTCTCGAGCGATCCGGTACCTTACTACCCCCTGCCCGCAACATCACGCACCGTCCTCATCAACCGGAAACCCCGCCGCCGCCAGAACATCGGCCATCGGCGCGAATTTCAGCGAACGCAACAAAACCGTCAGGCGTCGTCCCCCATCCCCGAGCCGGATGTAGTGCCGGAGACGCCGCCAGGGAGGCAGGCCGGGCAGACGCGGGGCGGATGGACCGATCTCGTAGGGATGGACATAGAACGCCGTCGGTCGGCCCTGCCGGGAGCGGCGACGAAGAGTGCGGAGGGTCCAGGACACCGGATAAAGCCGAAAATACCCGCCCCCGCCGACCGGAATGTCCAGCCCGAAGAGCCGCACGACCGGGAGCGGAAACTCAATCAAGCCGTTGGGCCAGCGGAAGATCGCCTGTGGTATGCCGTTCATCCCGTAGACATCGTGGAGGCCTGTCGGCACCACACTCGAATCATATCGAAAGCCTGTCTCGACCAGAGTGTCGAATGCCCACCGATTCGCCTCGCGAATCGAGAACTCCGGGGCCCGGAATCCGACCACCCGCGTCCCGGAAGCATCCTCCAGAAGCGACCGCGCCTCCCGCAAGGCCGCCCGCAGCTCTCCCGGCGAGAAAGCGGCCAGACGCAGATGCCACAGCGAATGGCAGCCGATCTCATGACCGGCGTCCGCCACCCGGCGCACCAGATGGGGCGCGGTGCGCCCGATCCGCCCCAGAAAGAAGAAAGTGGCCCGGCAGCCGAACCGCTCCAAAAGCGCAAGCGTCGCATCCAGATTCGCCGCGATCTCGGTATCGCTACGGCCGGTCTCAAGCAGATCGGCAGGGACCCTCACGCTCTCGGCATGGGATTCCGCGAACCCCTCCACGTCGATCGTCAACGCCAGGGTTGGTTGTTTGCTGCGGTCAGGCATCGTCAAGAGTGGCGTGTGCGGTGGTTGAGGCATCACAATCGCGGCACACCATCATTCTTCGCCGCAGATCCTCAATATACGGCCCGCAGACGCATTTGAAAGCCCCTCACGGGCACTATCGCGGCTGAACCGGAGTGTTTGTTGTTGGTGGGCCCCTGGGCCCCTCGCCGGGCACCGAGGGCGCGCACCCTCCCCTGACCAGCACAGAAAGGCCGCCCCCGCCGAACGGGGACGGCCCATAAGGTTCTTCGTCGGTAACGGCAACCGCTTTTAGAAGTTGCCGGTCAAACTGAAGCGGTGGTTCTCTTCGAAAAGGTCCACAGCCTCGGTCACGTAGGCGTAGTCGACACTGAACTGCTTGAAGCGCAGGCCACCGCCGATCGTGAAGGCGCCGTCATCGATACCAGCGCGAAGCGCTGTGCCGTAGTCGGAACCATCGAAGTTGTGGGCATACTCGCCGCCCATCCGGAAGGTGATGTCATCCAGATGCTGGGTCTTCTGGATCTCGATCGGGAAAGTGAATCCCTCGAGAATGTCCGGTATGATCGCGAGGCCCAGGCGGATATTGTAGGGCGTCAGATCATCGCCGACCTTGAGACCCAGCGACTGCGCCATCAGGCCCAGACGCGCTTCCTTGTGGAAGTCCCACTGCAGGCCCAGATCGCCGCCCACGCCGGTCTCTTCACCGACGGAGTTGTTGGCGATCACGAAGCTGGCACCCCAGCGGAAGTTGTTGGCGGCACAGTTGCCATACGACAGGATGAAGTAGTTGTCCAGGTAGTCGCCATTCGGGTCATACCCGGGACGATTCTGCACGACATCCTTGATCCCGGCGTTGACCCACGAGATTCCGACCGACCCCCACTTGAAACTCCCGGCCAGAGCCAGGTAGTTAAACTGGCGGTCGAACGCCATATCCGCCGACAGCATGCTGGAGAAACCCCACTTGTCGATCCGGGTCAGCCCCGCCGGGTTGAAGAACCCCGCCGTGGCATCGCCCGCGAGCGCAACGTAGGCATTCCCCATGCCATAGGCCCGAGCGCCCACGCCTGTCCGCAAGAACGGCAGTGCGTGATTGTAATCGCCGGCGCTCGTGATCACCGGCATCCCCACCACGAATACGGAAATCGTGACGAGGACTGCCGCCCATCGTTTGCCCCGCGTGATGGTCATCGTTTCAACTCCCCTCGCTAAGCTTAAAATCTTTGTCCTCGTTTATGGTATGGTCCCGTCCCGGGCCTTGCAGCCCGGGACGGACCGTTCCGTTTCGTGGTTTAATCGGTCTTCTTGACCGGCAGCTTGACCACCTGCGACATCGCTGCCGTTTGGCCACCCTGTGCCTGGAAGTGGATCAGGTAGACACCCTCTGCCACCATCCCGCCTTCCTGACTGTCTCCAAACCAGCACACCGAACCGCTCTGACCCGAGATAGCGTCGTGATGAATGACGTTCACGACCTTACCAGCCAGGTCATAGACAGTAGCGGTGACGACACCAGAACCGGTGAACCCGTTGAGCTCGAAGCAGACCGAGCCGTCCTTCCAGGGATCAAACGGGCTGAAGCTGCCTTCCGCCAGCGAGATATCCGGGCTGTCGCCCTCGACACCGCACGGGCCGGAGACTACGAAGATCTCTTCGACGACCTCGGTGTGATTCCCCGCTAAGTCGGGCACACCGTGGATGTCGTGTCGATAGACGTAGTACTCGCAATTGCAGCCCAGCGAATCGTACACGGAGGACCGTGTACCGTCGTAGACGACGATGTGGAGACGGCGCTCCTGAGCCGTGTGCATGACCAACTCGAAGCTGAACGTATTCGGATCAGCCATCGGCTGGTACGCATCCGGCGTCTCGGTGTGAATGAGACGGCTCGCCGGAACCACTGCGAACTCGGAGCCGGTGATGTCGTACACATCGACGTAGACCGAATCCCAATCCACACCAGCACCCATGTCCGTGATCGTCACGGTGAACACCGGGTTCTGGCACAGCTCTTTGCCGACCACGTCCACATCAGGCTCGGTGGCGTCGACGTTGAACGACCAAGTGTCGGCATTGCAGAGCCCCGACTTGTTGAACGCCTTAACGTAGAGCGTGTGTGACCCCTCGCTCAGCGGCGGCGCACCGGAGTTCCACTTCGTCGACAGGATACCGCTTACGCTATCCCAGCTCGTGAAATAGAAGCCGTTCGACGGATTCACTCCATTCGACCAGAGAGTCAGCGCATCGTCCGTACCGCGATCGAGCACCACGATGATGCTGTTCGGGTCGATATCCCTGTTGTTGTGCTCTTCCTCAATGTTCGACTTGACCTTCGTATAGATAGTCGGCCTCGGACCGGTCCAGGAGTCATACCCCTCGACCTGGCCTTCGTGAGTCACCGTCAGCGCGCCGTCGATGCACAGCCCGCCGTCCGAGACGACAGCGTAGATACCGTGCAGGTTACTGACACCGAACGTGGCAACGCCGTCAGCGATTTTCGCGCCGGGAACGAAGAAGTTGAAGCCATCCGTGCTCCAGGCATTACCGTCCCACCAGGCCACCACCAGATCCTTCGTGGTCAGACCGGCAGCAGCGACCGCGGCCTCGTTATACGAGATCGTGATGGTCGCGTACTTGCCGGTTCTGAAGCCCGCGATCGGGCTCGTCAGACGGATCGCCGTCGCGGTCCCGTTGATGTTCGGCCAAGTCTGGTAGTGCTCCTGCCTCAGACTGCGGGTCGGGAAGCGCGCCGGGAAGAGCACCACGCCGTTCTCCGCCGACAGGGCGCCCGGTTCGATACAGACCGTCGCACCGATGTCGCCATCGGTCACACAGCCCGGGAAGCCCAGATCAGCCTCAACGTGGTACACCATCAAGTCGCCCTTCGTCAGGTACGTGGTCGCACCGGTTCCGTAGAGGTTGTACGCCAACCACATCTTGCCGGTTCCACCACCCAGAATCGACGAGTCGTCGAAGCTGCCCATGAAGTGCGCTGAGTTGCTGTAATCCTGCCAGAGAAGGACCTTCTCGGTCGCCAAACCGGCGTACATATCGGCGTACACCGCCAGCATCCAGTGCTGCTTGTCGATACCGTTGCCGTCCACCTGGTCGTCGACGTTGACCAGACCCAGATTTGCGAAGGTCTTGTCTTCGAAGCCGACGTTGGATTGGGCCACGGAGGCAGCCGCGATGGCCACGCCGCATGCGCCGTCGAGATCGACGTGCAGGACCGGCGGGGTCCATTCCGGATGCGCCGCGCGCGCCGCGTCGCCGATGCTCAGCCACGAGTTGCCGTTTTCATCGGTCATGATCACGCGCATCTCGTAGTTCGCGTCGCCGAGCAGGCACGGGTTCCAGTCGAAGCGCCAGACCGTCGAGTCGCCGGCGACCATCGTGCCGATGCCCATGGTCGTCCAGGCCGTCGGATCGGAGGAACCTTCCGGACGGCGCTGCACCTGTGCCATGGCCACATCGGGATCGCAAGTCTGCGCGTAGATCATGTAGTCGGTCACGCAATCTTCCGGGCTTGTCGGGCAATCGTAGGTTTCACCGAACCCGGCCACCCAGCCAACCGGCGGGATCTCGTCCTCGAGGCAGATCCGGACCTGCGCCGAGGGAGAGGTGTTACCGATCTCGTCGATCGCCACCGTCCAGGCGCAGTACTCGCCGTCCGGCAGACCCGACGGATCCCAGTAAGCGAAGGCTTCGGTCTGGCCGTCAGTCAGCGTGACCTGCTGACCCCAGATGATGCCTTCAGCAGTTTGAGCCGCAGAGGCCAAAGAAGCGATTTGGGAAGCCGTCGCGGCGAGGTTCGCCCCCCAGGACGCATCAATGTCCAAGACAAGTCCCCCTGAGGCCTCCGCAAGCCCAGAATACCCGACTGTGTCACACGCCACTCCCCCCATTCCGAGCACCGTGAAGATCGCGGCCCCGGAATTGAGAATTGGACCCTGGAGCGCGTAATTGCTCAGATCGCCCTCTGCATCAGCGCAGAGGTCCACCTCGTCTGCGTTCTCGTCAGTCACAAGGATGAGCACTTTCCGGCAGCTCACACGCCATGGATACCACGCCAGCGCGTCGTTGAGTGCCGTTAGGCCGTTCTCGGTTGATGAGCCGCTCAATCCATCCAGTGATCCAACCATAGTAGCAAACGTCGAAGCATCCGTGGTGAATTCGCCAGAGCCTGCGGAACCGGTCTTTAACTCACCCGTGGTCGAAACCGGTTTCGAGACGTCTGTGTAGGCCAGGACACCAACCCGGACGTCCACATCCGCGAGGCCACCAAAGAACGTCGCCGCACCGGCTTCGATGTCCGGGATGTCATCTACCTGGATCGAACCGCTATAGTCGATCACCCACACGACGTCCACGCAACCGCCCGCCACACCGCACTCGCCGACGAAGAACTGCAGGTACTTGGCACCCGAGTTCGTCGCCAGATCGTCGCCGGCACAGGAGAGGTTGTCGATCGCCATACCCGAGATCTTCACCGCGGCGTTGGCATCGGCCACCACATGGCAGTCGCCGAACGTCTCGTCACCGTCGATGTCGTGAATCTCGGTGTACGGCGAGGTGTTGTCGATCATCACGTGCAGGATGTTCGAGTGGTTGACGTTGCCGGCCTTGTCATAGACCCAGGCCGCCACCGCCACCCGGCCGTCCGTGCAGTCCGGAGTCTCCAGCAGCGTGCTGTCGGTGAACCAGTCAACACAGAGCGAACCGTAGATGTCTTCACCGATCACGACCCAACCGAGAGCCGGATCCGGATTCGTCGGCAGAGGCTCAGGAAGCTCGCCCGGCGCATTACCGGCGCGGTAGGCGAAGACCACCCGGTCGATACCCACACCGCTCACGACCGAACTGATCGATTCGCGGTTGACACACAGGTCGACACGGCTGCCCACGAAGGTGAGTGCCTCACCCCAGACCGTCCGCGTGAAACTCGGAATCGGGGCGTTGAGAACGATATTGGTCGGGGCCTTGGCCACCAGCACGTGGATCTTCGGCGGGTTCGCATCCCCGCTGGTGCCCACAAAGGCCTTGGCCCAGACATTGGTGTTGCCGTCTGCTACGGCGGTCAGATTCCACGTTGCGGTGAACTCGTCACCCGACTTCGTACCCTTGGCGATACGGGTACCGGGCAGCGCCGCGCCGTAGTAGAAGACCACCGAGTCGATGTTGGTCACGGAGCTGAGTTTCCGCGCCGTCAGCGCGTAGCTGGTGCCGGTGATCGGCGCGCCCCATGCCGGGGTCACGACCATCGCCTGCGTCGTCGCCATGTCGAGGATCCAGAGTTCGGTCGACAACCCTACGGCGTTGCTGACACAGTCAACGACATCGGTATGGATGTAACCGTGCCACATGCCATGATTGAGACTGACCAGGCCGGAATCGACCGGATCGAACGAGTAGGTCAGCCCGCCGCAGCCGTGCTCGGCGAACACCTCGTCCATCGTCACGACGCCGTAGCAGACCTCGGCAATTTCACAGTCGGCGACCGGATCCACCGTCACCGTCAGGTCATTGCCTGCCTTAAGGGTCGCGACATGGCTCACGGTGAAGTCGGTCACAGTGCGATCCACCCACAACTTCATGTGGTGCAACAGGTCGGCGTTGAAGGTGAAGTCGTCGAACTTGCCGTTGTTGTTGACATCTTCCGACGTCGTGCTGCCGTCGTAGATCGCCGCCCGCAGACGGTGGACACCCTCGGCCCAGCCCAACGGATCGAAGTCCACCGCCGGATGCCAGACGCCGTCGATGACGCTCGTCAGCTTGCCGACGCGGACGTACTGATCGTAGACATCCGACGCGACCTCGAGGCAACGCCAGATCACGATACTGTCGATGTCGGCGTTGCCGGCCGGGGTCACATTAATATCGAGACCCTGGACACCGTCGACGGTCGGATAGCCGCAGCAGTCAATCGCTTCGTCGACCGCGATCGTGCCGGCCGGAACCGGATTGACAACGCTGACGACCCACTTGGCCGAGGCGCCGTTGTTGCAGCCACAGTCCCAGACCTCAACCCACGCCTCGTAGCTGCCGGTCGGCAGACCGGTGGTGGGCCATGTCACTGAGTACAGACTGTCGACAGCGGGATCGACCATCATCATGACGCCGAAGACCTTCAAGTTGGCCGCATTCTCGACATAGAAGATGACGCTGTCGATACCGCAGTTGTCGATCGCGCCCATGCCCCAAGTGGCCATGTTGTCGCGCGCGATCGCATAGATCGGAACGGCGTCGCCGGCCGTCACGACGGTCGGATTCATCTCGTCGCCGCCGTTCACGTCACCGTCGACCTCGATCACCACCGCCCACGGATTCGTACCGTCAAACTTCACCTGGACCTCACCGTTCGGCCCATCGCCGTTGGCGGACTGCGCCATGATACCGGCGCGGTTCCACGCCCGGGCGAACATGAAGTACGGTCCCTCGAGCTTCGGCGGATCCCAATTGTAGCCGAACGTGCTGCCGTCGGCCGTGTAGAGGTCGGCGCCGATGCGGACCGGCGTCGTCGAGGTGATCAGTTGGTAGAAGAACACCACCGAGTCGATCGGATTGATCGCGCTCGAGGTCGCGGTCGCCCGCAGGTCGATCTCACAACCCATCCACGCGCCCGCGGTCGGCACATCCAGCGTGACCACCGGGGTGGCGCAGTCGAACCAGACAGCGGTCATGTACGTACCGGGATCCGAGATGTTGCCCGCACCGTCCACCACGCCGACTGACAGGTACCACTTGCCCTCGGCCAGGCCGAGTGCATGCGGATACCACATCGCCGTCAGGTCGGAGAGATTGGCATCGGGGATCGCGATCCAGGTCACGCCGTCGGAACTGTAGTAGAAGGTGACCTCAGCGGCCGCCTCACCCAGCAGCCTCAGCGCGTTGATCTCGATGCCGCCGCCGGTGTCGTTCATATCAAGGTGATCCTGACAGAAGACTTCGTCGTTAATCGGATTGACGACGATACCTTCGGTCGGATCGATGTCGAGCATGTACCACTCGACACAGTCTTCCGTCGAGTTGCCGCAGCCATCCCACACCTCAACGTGCAGGATATGCTTCTGGTAGCCGTTCTTGAGTTCGACGAACGGCGCCACGCTCGGATCGAGCGTAACCGCGTCCAGAAGGCCCGCACCCTCGACGATCTTCAGGACCTTGTATTCGCAGGTGTCCGGAGTGAAGCCGCCGAGATCCACACCGCCGGTACCGCCGTCGGTGCAGTCACACTGCGCACAATCGCCCTCGCCGTCATACAGGGTGTACTGGATCCTGACGATGTCGCCCTGATCCGCGACGGGATAGACCCACGGCATCACGGTGATCGTCTGGCCGTACTGCGACCAGAGCCAACCGCGCGGATCGGAGAGTGCACAGCCCACGTTCGGCTGGATGATCTCCGCGCCGTCAACCAGTGTCCACACGGTGTCAAACGCCACCTGCGGAGCGGTCCGGTCGACGAGCCAGGTCACCATATCGCACCCGGCGGTATCGAAGGTCTCCGAGTCGAACTGGAGATCGCCGTTGTAGTCGTAAGAGTACGTGCCCCAGATCGTCTGTGCGATCACCCGGAAGTCGTACGAGATCCCGTCAACGAGGCCGCTGGTGTTGAAGCTCCAGCGCCACTCGCTCGCGTTGGTTGCCCGCGAACCCGAGCCGTAGTTCGTCCAGTTCTCGATCCGGTCGGCCTCGCGCGACTCCTTGTACCACAGGGTCACGTTCTCGAGGTCGTCGATGTTCGCCAGATCCAGATTCAGTTCCGCCACGATGTCGATCGTGCCGGCAATACTCGGCACGTCGCCGTCGTAGCAGATGTCCGGACTCCAGATGCACAGCGGTGGCGTGTCGATATCGACACAGACCATCACGCATTCGGTGGTAAACGAATTGTTGTTGTAATCCCAGACGATCGCCCGGAGATAAATGATCGTTCCGGACTCGGTGATCCACGCCAGGTCTTCCGTGTTCCACCAGTCGGTGGTCCAGAAGGTCCTGCTGTCGATCTCAACCTTCGCGTCCTGGATGAAGTCCTCATCGATGATGGCGATCGTCGTCCACACGCAGGTGTCCGGGATCGTATCGTAAATCCAGAAGAACTGCCAGCAAATCGCCGAAGTCGTCGTGTCGATGCAGTTGACCGAATCCCAGAGGCCGCCGGGGATGCCGCCGACCCAGAAGGTGTCGCAATCCGGCACGCCGCTGCCCGGACCCTCGGGACAATCGATCGCGGTGCTGTCCATCACCCGCGTGATCGTCGGCGGGCCGATGTCACCGCAGCAGTCCGCCCACTGGAAGTCGATCTTCATCACGTCTTCGTAGTCGAGGCAGTTCTCGTCGGGGTTGACTGTCACCCAGAGCGGTACCGGATCCTGCGTCGAGCGCGAACGGCGGATGCACTTGCCGTCGACCGGATTCGTGATCTCCGCACAGGGCGCGATCTCATCCGGCACGCACAGATCGACTTCATCGCTGGTCGTAGTGCCACACCAGTCGGTCCAGAGAACCGTCAACGTGGCCGCACCCTTCGACCAGCCGGTAGCGTCGAAGGTGAACGTCGTATCGGTTGCATAGACGTTCTCGACATAGGCGATTTCATCGTTGTTGCCGGTAGAGCCGTCATCGTCGGCCCGCACCTCGATGGTATACGGCGGGACACCGCCGACAACACTCACGTCGACCGTGTGTCCGGGACCGGAGGCTTCCCAGCCGTCGAGGCCACAGTAGGGCTGGTAGGTCCGGTAGGTGCTGTCGACCATCACGATCGAACCGACCGGCACCTGTGTCGACCAGTCGAACGTGAAGACACAGGCCACATACGCCGCCGAGTCGGTCAGGACCTTGCCGACCTTGTCAACGGTCGTGAAGACCAGTTCGACGGTCTTCATCGTGTCCGTGCCGACCAGCGCATCCAACCCGCTCAACACGACGTTGAAGCACTCAGCGCCTGCCGGATCGGTTGCCGAACCGAGGATGACCCACGGACCCGGAACCGTATCGGCGGCGACGCTGGTGTCGGCCAGACGGCCTTTCGCCGTAACGCTGACCACGTCCTCATCGCCTTCCGTCTTATTGCAGACGAAGATGCTATAGTCGGTCGAGTAGCAGCTGAGCGTGTCGGGCTGGAAGACGCACACCTCGGCCGGCGCCATGTCGGCCCAGCAGTCGGTCGAATCCGGATGCGTCAACTCCGGGTTCCCGCACGTGTCCACAGTTCGCACCGTGAACCAGTAGTGACCGCCTTCCTCGAGATCGAGCGGCGGGACGGGATCATTCGTCGTCCAGTAGTACATACCAGTGTCGACGAACGGGATCACATCGACCGTGTCCGCATAGTTGATGATCTGATCACGGCCGTAGAAGACGTAGAATTCGTCGATCGAGAAGTCGGTCGCCCGCCACTCCAGCGCGATCACGTTGCTGTCGCGCGATTCGCACGCCAGGCTCGAGACCGGGGTGGGCGTCGTGCCCTCGGACAAGCAGGCATCCGGATGATAGATTTCCAGGTTGCCGCAGTCGTCAACGGTCCAGACGGTGAACAGATAGTCACGGCACCACGAGAGCGACACCGTGCCGTCCGACGACCAGTTGCTGTCGGCCGGGAAGTAGTAACCCGCCAATGTATCGTCGTCACCGGTGAGCAGCGTGCCGGTATTGTCATCCCAGAAGATGCGGAACCGCGCGGCATCATCGGCCTGGTCGCTCCAATAAACGGTGACCACGCGCTCACCCAGTCCGTTCGCGCTGTTCACACAGCTGTCGATCGTGACCGGAGTCGGTACCCGTGTGTCGACCGACGGAGTGATCGGGTTCGTGCCGGTCCACATGATCTTGGCCGAGTCCACGTTACCCGCATCATCCTCCGCGTAGATCCAGATGAACAGATTCGTCGCCTGAGTCAGGTCGACCGCCTGCTTCAGTGGATACTTCTCCAGCGTCCAGTCCAGACCATACTGGGTTCCGCCCAGACCCGGGATCACGACCCGGATGTGCGACGAATCGGTCGAATCGGCCACACCGTAGCCCATCGCGGTCGAGTCGTTGAACCACGCGGCCCAGCCGAACATGTCGGCCCAGTAGCCGATGATGTCGGTGTTGGCCGTGTCACGGAAGCTGAACCGAATCTTGTCGCCGATCCCGAGACAGTTGTTCGAATCGAGATCCAGAAGGCGCACAAACGACGTATCGTAGATGTAGCTCAGATCCGGATTCCGCGTGTCGATCTGGCCGACATAGTTGGCCGCGATCGAGTCGAGGTTGCACGCATCGTCCACGAAGTGAACCTCGATGTGATGCGTCGCGCCGGCGGTGGTATCGATACCCAGAATACCGCCCGCCGGAACCGGATAGAACAACTCGTACTTGCCGTCTTCAAACGAGTCGTCCATCACCAGGTTCACTGACGATCCGGTGCTCGGCCAATCCCACAGAGTGAAGAACACGGAGCAGATTTCCTCGAACGGATTGTTCGTCAGATCGAGGTAGAACCGCATCGTGTCGCCCACCGCGGCGATGCCGTCGCTGTTCAGGTCACGGTACAGCTCCCAAACCGGCGCGAGAGGCGCCGTCGGCATGTCGGTGTCGATCGGCTGCGGCACCTGAACCAGCGTGTCAAACGTGCCGCCCGCACCGCTGACGCGGAACTGGATATCGTAGAATCCACGCGCCACGTCGATCCCGTCGTCGGGGATCATCCACCAAGTTGAGTCGTTGACGAACCAGAACATGGTGCTGTCGCCCAACGTGTCTTCCTGAACCATCACGTTACCGGAGGGCGAGCCACCAAGCCCGTCGAAGAACACTTTCGGATACCCCGACAGGATCACCGGGACGTCCCACGGGGGAATCTGGAGATAGAACTGCAGAGAGTCCCCAATGCTCCAGGTCCCGCCGGTGACGGTGTCGCAAACGCTCGGGCAGGGAGCCGCACCAAAGTTCGCCCAGCCGGCGGCATTGATGCCCACAATACCGTCCGAGACGATCGTGATCGCGATCGTCGCCGTGGCTGTGCCGGCGCACGTCTCGATCTGATAGACCATACTGTCGGTCCCGTGGTAGTTCAGATCGGGGATGTAAACGACGTAGTTGCTGTCATTAACATGTGCCGTGCCGTGGTACGGGCCGTTTGCTGTGGAATCCAACAGGAACAGCGTGTCAAGCGGGCTGACAAACAGCTCGTCGTTGCCGAGCACGTTGACCATTACTGAGTCGTTCTCGTCGACGTCACGGCCGTCCGCGGCCGGGACCGGCGCCCTGCCCACGATAATCGAATCCGTGAACGTCGAGTCCACCGCCGCGAACCAGGCGTGCATCACAACGGTGTCGGCAAGACTCGCGGCATAGATGTGCGCCGTGTCCCACGGTGCGGCGACATCAGTATCCCACGAGCCGTCGCCCCACGACCAGTGGATTGAGTCCGGTGTTCCACCAAACGTGGCAGGCGTGAAAGTGACGGTATCCGGCGCGCAGCCATCGCCGTCATGAGCAAGCGTGAAGCTCACGGCCCCGGCCGGCGCTGCCACGGCCAGCGAGACCACCATTAGGGCAGCTACCGCCACCCACATACTCCAAAGTCGCGATTTCATCCGCGCTCCCCCTTCCTGAGGTGAGTTCGTCCCGCAGCCAAAGCGGGGCGCCCGCGTAAATCTTTTGTTTCCGTCCATTAGCTCCGTTTTTCCTCCTGTTGAGTATGAAATATCTCGTCTCAATTCTCTCTTACCCTATGTGAAGCATGCTTTAAAGACTGACCAGCGTAACACGGAACGCGTGTGCATGATCCCCCCTTTTTGCAGTCACCGGCAGGCTGGCCACATTCTGAGCGTGGTACCCGGTCGCCGCACCGACCGTTGCTCTCAACGCGCATCCCCCTGCGCGCGCAGCACGAACGCGACTGGCCCCCAAAAACTGAGTGGAATCCGCCGGGTGTACTTACCCGAATCGTGCGACCCTCCTGTGGTTTGAAACTCTCAAACCTGAATTACAAAATGTTGCGCCACCGCCGTCCCGGCCCAACCCGAAAGACGATGGCTCGCGTGCACAGCAAACGGCGTGAATATACGACTGTCGCCGTTCGACTTCTCAACCTGCCCCCTCAAACATCTCTCCGTCACCCCAACTCCGGTAACGAATGTCGCCAACAGAAAGCACCGCCCCTAAGCGATGTCAAGACAATTGTTCCCGTCTCCTCATGCAGGACAGCCCCCACACCCTATGGGCGTGGGCCAATCACCTTATCGGCCTTGGGGCCTTTAGGTTTAGGCAGTTCCTGGTTAAGCAACACCCTCCTCGAGCAATCCAAGCCGTCCCAACTTGGGGGGCAAAGTATGCGGGGACCCTCCAAGTGTCGCAAGAGTTTTTTTCGTGCCTTTCTGAACTTTTTTCGACACAACACAAATCCCCCTTTTCGGTTAGGTCACGCCGAAGAAAGGGAGGCTTTAAGAATCGCTGGTAGGCGCTGGCAGGAGTTGCAGTTGGACTCGCCTGTCAGACGATGGTCCGGAGATTGCGACATCCGGCCGGCCCAGCCCCGCTATTCCCCGTTTGTAAGCCGGAAAATGACACATCCCCGCCCACGGAAAATCATCCCTCGGGGCCATCCCGGAGCACCCCATGACAGGCTCAATCTGGCCGGAGAACCCCAACCTCGTCCCCCAATCCCGTCAAAGGACGGACGACGCCCACGAGACACGGCTGGCCACCTAACCGACAGAGAGAAAACGAATTACGAAGAATCCCGGGACGACGTTGAGAATCTGCGGCACGGCCACGGGTGCCCGATCTCAAAGTCAATCAGCGACTTATGATATAATACCAGGAGACAATGCAACATGACTGCATTAGTCAGATTACGCGTCCGGCAATCAGATCCTGCCGGACCATCACAGCAGCACAGTCCGTAGCGGATCCGGCCCGTACGTATGAAGCGAACAACAGATGAAGATTTCTATGAGACCAGGTTTCGAGGCGCGAGCGGGTATCCGATCGGGTTCAAAGACCGATCGGCGTCGCGAGAGCCCAATCCCGTGCGGCGCCGACGACTGGGTATTCACGGGTCTGGCGGGCACTGGAATGACAGGCTTCGGCCAAAGCCAAGAGCCGCGGTATCTCGCAGTCGCTCACCAGAGCACAGACAAACCCGCCGCCCTTGTGCCAGCAGACGCCCCGGCAACAGCCGATCGTCACGGTGTGGTAGATCTGCCCGCCCAATTCAACCGGCGTCTCATCGGTGAGCGTAAACGACGAAACGGGAAGCATGAACAACGACACCGCCCCCTGGTCCGACGCGAAAGCCAGATGCGCGATCCGTGTTTCCTCGAGCGGCTCGATGCAGGCCGAGCACGTCGCAATCCCGTCGGGGATCGTCAACGGCAGAGTCCGATCGACGTCCTCACCGAACCGTGAAACGACGAACGCCCGCGCCTCGGCGAAATCGGTCGTTTCGATTCCGTCCTCATCGACCTCAACCATATGGTGGTGGTATGCCGAAAGCAGCGGCCAGTCGGCGGCATGAACCTCATATCGGTCGGACATCCACCAGGTGACCGCGCCGACGGCCAGGACCACGACGGCGGCCAGCGCGAAGCGCTGCCAGCCCATCCAGAGCGAGCGCGGGTTGCTTTGCGGGGCCTCGTCCGCGGCCCGTTCCTCCGCTAAGCGCGCCAGAACACGCTCCTTGAACTCGGCGCGCGCCTGCGGTCGCGGCGCGCGGGCGATCACATACTCCTGGAACAGTCCCTCCAGCTCGAAACGCGAAAGGCAGGGACGGCATTGCTCAAGATGCGCCGCGATCTTCTCACGCTCGGCAGGCGCGAGTTCGTTGTCGAGGTACTCGTAGAGCTTTGCCAGCACTACGCGACAATCTGGCTTCAATCCGGGTTCCATGGCAGTGCACCTTCAATTCCTGACCGCTGTCGGTCATGGGGTTTGACTCTTATTGCATGTCGCCCCACCCCGACGACTTGGCACGCATCACACTCGCAGTCAGAGAACCAGTCGCAAGTCTCACTCCCGCCGCGTCCCTCAGGACGGCGGCGCACCAATCACCCCCGCCTGCACCGCATAGCTGTGCAGCGATTTCTGCAGCAGCTTGCGGCCACGGAAAAGCCGGGACTTGACCGTACCCATCGGCACGCCCAGCGCCTCGGCAATATCCTCGTACGACAATCCTTCCATGAACGCCATCACCACCACAATGCGAAAGTCCTCGGGCAATTCGTCAATCGCCTTCTCGATGTCCTCACCCAGTACCCGGTCGAACAGGTGCCGCTCCGGACTCTCGCCGTCGGCGATCAGGCCGGAATCGACCATCTGGCCGTACAACTGATAGTCGGCCATCTCGTCGTAGTCCAAGTGCGTCGGCGCCTTCGACTCCTTGCGGTAACGATTGATGAACAAGTTCGTGAGAATCTTGAACATCCACGCCCGCAGATTGGACCCGTCCTCGAAACGATCGAAATAGCGATACGCCTTCAAACATGTGTCCTGTACCAGGTCTTCGGCGTCCGCCGCATTCCGGGTCATCCGCAACGCGGTCCGGTACAATGCGTCAAGCTGACCCTTGACCTGGGCCTCGAATTGAGAGCGATCACCCACCGAAACTCACCTGACCGTGATGTCGTCCGGTGCCGCTCCGAGGCTCACAACAGCAAGGGATCGAATATGTTCCTGGCAATCCCCTGACCCCGAACTGATGCGCATCGGCAATCCGGCACCGTCATCTGGACCCGTTATACTATAATGAATAGCGTCCACCAAGCGAAAAAGCGCGCCGCAGAACACCTGATCGCCAGAGGTGGAACACCGGACCACCATGCGTTGGGTGGATCTCAGCACGCGGCACCAAATAAGGTGTCCGCCCCCCCCACTAAATCATTACTGAAATAGGTAGATTACTATTCGTCTGCTTGTTGAGCGGAAAGACCCTGTAGAAACGGATTGAATCGTTGCTCGATCGAGACCGTCGTCGACTCACCGTGGCCGGGATGCAGACGGGTATGGCCGGGCAGGGTCATGACCGCGCGCTCGAGAGAGATCAGCATTGCCTCATAGTTGCCGCCGGGCAAATCGGTCCGTCCGATCGAACCCGCGAAGATCAGATCGCCGCAGAAGATGTCATCGCCGACCGCAAAGATGCAGTGCCCGGGGGTGTGCCCCGGGGTCAGCGTGACCTCGACCGCCAGCGAGCCGAAAGGAACGCGATCGCCGTCGCTCAACTCCACGTCGACCGTGGGCACGCGGGCGTCGTAGATCCCATACATCGCCCCGTGTTCGACCAGGCGCGGGAGATGGATCGCCTCGTCGGGATGGAGGTAGAGTCTCGCTCCCAGCGCCTCCTTGACCTCTTGCGCGGCGGCAATGTGATCGACGTGGGCGTGGGTGTTGAGGATCGCAGCAGCCTTCCAGCCGAGACGGCGCATCGCGTCCACGATGCGCCCCGCCTCATCGCCGGGATCAATGATGATTCCCTCATCGGCCTGTTCATCCCCGACGATGTAGCAATTCACCGCCAGGGGGCTGACAACGAGTCTTTCAATTCGCATAGAGCGGGCCGCTGCTGAGATCCCAGGAGGGGGGAGGTCATTCAGTGTGTTGGAGAATTATTTGCGTCGCAAGACCAACAGAAAGAACATCAGGCAAACCACGGCGACACCAAGAAACACGAACCCAGTCGTTCTTGCACTCCCCTTCTCATCTAGGAACGTGTAGACGGTAACCAACAGGCTGATAGAGCCGACAAAACCGACCCAGATCGAAGTAGCCTTTCGACTGAACAGTTCCTCCATCTTCTCGACGAGGGACTTCTCGAGGCCTGCCATCCGTTCCGAGAGGGAGGCAGTCTCTTCTCTTATCTTCGTCGAGAGATTCTCAGTTTGCTCCTCGATCTCTCGCTTCAACAAGATGACATCTTTCGAGACGGTCTCGAATTTGCCATCCAAGGCAACAAGTTCCGTTCCAATGTAGTTAAACGGATACCCTGCCTCCTGCAGTTTTCTCTTCGGGTCTATCTTGCGGTCCGTTGCCCTTATCTTCTGATCATCACGGATATCTGCCGGCAGCGTTCGTGCTGACGCGACGATCCCTTCGCTGTCGTGATAGCTATCCTCAGCGCTCACGCCGTACGGCTGCTCCGGCGCTTCGCCTGGATCGAGAAGCCATAGAGTCAACTTGAAGATCGACTCACCATACCGGATGATGCTCGGCTTCGTCGTGTTGTTCCGAAGCAGCCAGTTCAGCTGCCCCCGAAAGCCAGCGTCGATTTGAGTTGCCACTTGGGTGATGCCTTCTCGCATCATTGTTGTTGTGGGCATGATCAAACCCCAGAGCAGTCTACCTGGGTGCAGTCTGCCCACGGTGTCAGCCGTGAAGTCCAACTTTTCCAGGCTGGCAATGGTCACTGCCTCACCGGCACCAATCTCAATGAACTGCCCTTGTTCCAACGACTTAATCTCACCCGTTGAATGAAATCGCACTTGTCCACCCAGGCGAAGCTTGTACGCGTTGGCCCGAACCTGTTCCCTTGAACCCTCCAGAATACAATCGCCGACGAGTCGCTCGAGTTCCCTGTCGTTGAGAAGCTTAGCCATATCAGACGCAACCCTTCCCGAAACGCTCTACAATAATATCTTGAGAGATCATATCACTTTGTGGGACACCAGTCAACTCCATCTCTACCCTTGGTGGCAACCTACTTCCCCAACTCCGCGAGCAGATACGCTGCGGTCTTGATGCCCCGGTGATAGCAGTCGAGCGAAAACCGTTCGTTCGGCGAATGCAGATTGTCGCCGGGCAGACCGTACCCGACGAGGAGTGCCGAGACGCCCAGCTTGTCTTTGAAGGTCTCCACCACCGGAATCGATCCGCCGCCGCGCATAAGCACGCTCTTGGCGTCAAACGCCTGCTCCAGCGCGGCCCGGGCCTTCCGTAGCGACGGCGAGTCGCTCGGGACCACAACCGGCCGAGCGTGCCCGTGGGCCTCGAAACGCACCCGCACCGCGGGCGGACAGAACGAGCGCACATGCTTTTCGAACGCCGCCTGAATTTTCAGGGGATCCTGGTCGGGCACGAGGCGCATCGAGATCTTCGCCGAGGCCTCGGCCGGAATCACGGTCTTGGCGCCGACGCCCTGGTATCCGGCCGTGATGCCGTTGACGTCGCAGGTCGGACGCGCCCAAACCCGTTCCAGGGTCGTAAACCCCTGTTCGCCCGGGAGTTCGCTGACGTCCAGATGCTTCTTGTACCCCTCTTCGTCGAACGGCAGCGCGGCGAACTCGGCGCGCTCGGCGTCGCTCAGGGGGAGCACATCGTCATAGAAACCCGGGATCGCCACCCGCCCCGTCTGGGGATCGTGCAGATGCGCGATGATCCGCCCCAAAACGTTGCCCGGGTTGGCCACGGCGCCGCCGTATTCGCCCGAATGCAGATCCATCTGCGGCCCACGCACGAAGATCTCCATATAACAAATCCCCCGCAGACCGTAGCAGATCGCCGGATATCCGGGTGCGAACTGCGCCGTGTCGGAGATGATGATTTCGTCACACTTCAGCAACTCCGCGTTCTCGGCGATGAACGTGTCCAGATTGTGCGCGGCGACTTCCTCCTCACCCTCGATCAGGAACTTCACATTGACCGGCGGCTTGCCTCCGGTCGCGAAGAATGACTCCACCCCCAGCATGTTCGCTAAGAACTGCCCTTTGTCATCG
>DATKYL010000316.1:0-4211 GCA_035528515.1 Acidobacteriota bacterium
TGGCGGTCGCGCTGAAGTACGACACCGACAGCATGAGCGCGCCGACGGTGGTCGCGAAGGGCGCCCGGCTGCTGGCACAGAAGATTCGCGAAATTGCCCGCACCGCCGGCGTGCCGATCGTGGAAGATGCGCCCCTCGCCCGTGCCCTCTACAGTTCAGTGGAGGTCGGGGCGTCTATCCCCGCTGAACTCTACCGCGCCTGCGCCGAGGTGCTGGCCCATGTGTACCGCCTGCGCGGCAAGTTGCCGGAAAAGGTGGTGGCGGCGGCCGGTGAGGGAGGCGTCTGATGGCAGCGCGGCGCGGCATATTGGGCGCGGTGCGACCGACCGCCGACATCCTTCTCGCGGTCGGCGTCATCGGCATCATCGGCGTCCTGGTGATTCCGATCCCCTCGCAGTTTCTCGATTTTCTTTTGGCCTTCAACATCACCTTCTCGCTGGTCGTGCTGATGGCGACGCTGTACGTCACGGCGCCGCTCGAGCTGTCGGTCTTTCCCGGCATGCTCCTGATCGTGACGCTCTTCCGGCTCGCCCTGAACGTCGCCTCCACGCGGCTCATCCTCTCGGAAGCGTACGCTGGCGAAGTGATCTCGTCATTCGGCGGTTTCGTCGTCAAAGGCAACTACGTCGTCGGCTTCATCATCTTCCTGATTCTGGTCGTCATCCAGTTCGTCGTCATCACCAAGGGCGCCGGCCGCATCTCGGAAGTGGCCGCGCGGTTTACCCTCGACGCGATGCCCGGCAAACAGATGGCGATCGACGCCGATCTCAACGCCGGTCTGATCGGTGACGACGACGCGCGCAAGCGTCGGCAGTTGATCTCGCGTGAAGCGGATTTCTACGGCGCCATGGACGGTGCCAGCAAGTTTGTCCGCGGCGATGCTATCGCGGGGATCATCATTACGGTCATCAACGTCCTCGGCGGCCTGATCGTCGGTGTCCTGCAGCGCGGGCTGAGTCTCGGTGACGCCGCCAAGACCTACACGCTCTTATCCGTGGGCGATGGTCTCGTGTCCCAGGTGCCGGCGCTGCTGGTCTCGGTCGCCTCCGGTATTCTCGTCACCCGCGCCGCGTCCGAATCCAACCTCGGTGAGGAGATGCGCTCCCAGTTGGCGCAACGCCCGCGCGCCATCGCCGTGGTCGCGGTCATGCTTGGTCTGTTCGGTTTTGTCCCCGGGATGCCGACGCTCCCGTTCATCGGCCTCGGCATGGTCGCGGGTGTCACTGCCTATGTGGCCAACCGCAGCGCACGTGAAGCCGCAACCGCCGCGGCCGAACCCGAACCCGTCGCGCTCCCGGAACAACGTCCCGAAGATTTCCTCCGCCTCGACATTCTTGAAGTCGAGATCGGCTATGGTCTCATCCCGATCGTGGACACGAACGCCGGCGGCGATCTTCTCGACCGCGTCGCCATGATCCGGCGCCAGATGGCGCAGGAAATGGGCTTCGTCGTTCCCCCGATCCGCATCCGCGACAACGTCACCCTCGAGCCGTCCTCGTACGCGGTCAAACTCCGCGGCGTCCGCATCGCCGGCGGCGAACTGATGATGAACTACGTCATGGCGATCAATCCGGGCGGTCTGGATGACGACGAGTTGGGCGGCATACCGGGCAAGGAACCGGCGTTCGGTCTCGCGGCCCGCTGGATCCCACCCGACACCCGCGAACAGGCCGAGCAGGCCGGGTACACCGTGGTGGAACCGGCCGCGGTACTCTCGACCCACATCACCGAGATCATCCGCACCCACGCCGCCGAGATCATCTCCCGGCAGGATGTCCAGGGACTCCTCGACAACCTCAAACGCGACTATCCGATCCTCGTCGACGAAGCGCTCGGCAAAGTCGGATCGGCCGGACCGTTGCAGCGTGTCCTCCAAAACCTGCTACGGGAGCGGATCCCGATCAAGGACCTGGTTACGATTCTGGAGACGATTGCCGATTACTGGGGCCTGACGAAGGACACCGATGTCCTCTCGGAGTACGCGCGTCGCGCGCTCAAACGTTCGATCGCTCAGACCTACGCCGGTGATGCGAACACCATTCGGGCGTTTGCGCTCGAACCAGCCCTTGAGAAGCTGATTGCTGACGCGGTCGTGCAAACGCCCGCGGGATTTCACTTGAGTCTCGCGCCGGAGACAGCGGAGGCCATCCTCAAAGCCGTCGGCGCCGCGATCGACGCCTTGGTCCGCCGGGGTCTCCCGGGGCTCTGCCTCTTGCCGCCAAACGTGCGACTGGTCTTCAAACGCTTCGTTGAACCGCGGCACCCGTCGCTCGTGGTTCTGTCGTTCAACGACCTGCTGCCCACCACGCGCATCGAAATCGTCGAATCCGTCCGGCTGTCAACGCCGGCAGGGGAACGGGCGGCGTCCGCCGCGGGGGTTAATCGATGATCGTCAAGACATTCACCGGAAGCTCGGTTCGCGAGGCGCTCGATAAAGTGCGCGAGTCGTTCGGCCCGGACGCGGTGATCCTCGATACCAAGTTCGACCGGTCGGCTGAGACACGACAGGGGACCGCACCGAACATGGTGTCGATTACCGCCGCGTTTGAAACCGATAACGCGCCGACGCCCGAGATCGAGGGCACCAAAACCCTCCATGTCGCCGAGTCGCTGACTGAGGGCTGGGAGGACGCGTCTCCCGAGACGGTCGCCGGCGCGGACGTCGCGCAACCCGGGCCCGTCGCCGGTGTCCCCGTCGACGCCCACCTGATCGAACTGATTCATCGACTGCATGCCGACGTCCGGCGATCGCTCGGACTGAAGGACGACAGCGGCATCTGGCGCGCGTTGCGGCAGTGGCTGGCCACACAGCCCGAACTTGCCAACAGTGTCGTCGATGCCTTTGCCACCGACTTGGCCGAATCGCTCCCGCCGAGCGATACCTTCCTCGAAAGACGGATGAAGGGACAGACGATACTCTTCGTCGGCGGACGCGGCAGCGGCAAGTCGACCGCGCTCTTCAAGTGTCTGGCGGCGCGCTGGCAATCTCGCGATCGCAAACCACGCCTGCTGATTCTGAGCGACACCGAGGAACACGGCCAGGAACGTCTGCTTGCCTGGTGCGCGCGTTGCGAAATCGAAGCCGAAACCGCCGCGATCGGACGTGCCGGGCGGCTGGCAACTCACCAGCGCTGTGAGGAAGAAGATCTCTTCATCGAGTACCTGCCCGGCGGCGACTCCGCAGCCGTTGCAGAAGCTGCCCGCAAGATCCGACGCGGTCTGAAACCCGACGTCGTGGCGCAGGTGTTGGCGGCGAACACGGGGTCTGAAGGCTGGCGGTCGGACTGTGCGCGCCTCGCCGTTTTCACACCCGGTCACTTGGTCGTCACCCGCTGGGACGAAATGACACCCTGGTGGGAGATCGCCTCGCTGCTCCGCGAACACCGCATGGCGCCCGCCTACCGGGTCAGCGGCTTCGAACCCTTTGCCGAATTCGAACCCTTCAGCAGCGCCGACTGGCGCGCCGGAATCGCCGGCTGTTGCGCCGTGGAGATCGGTGCTGGTCTGGAAGCGAATGAAAGGAGTCGAACGTCATGACGTCGTTCGGTCCGCATACTGAACCATGCGCCGAAATTATCGGGGTCATCAGTGCCCGCGGCGGCGCCGGTCAGAGCACCGTCTGCCAACACTGGGCGCAGGCCGTGGGAAACGGCTCCGGACGTTGTCTGTTGGTGGAGATGGCCGGGGGAGACTTGGCCGCCGCCGTCGGCGCCACGCCGAAGCGCTTCGTCGAAGATGTCGCCGAAGGATCGGTGCCCGCGGCGGAGGCGGCGACGGCGATCGGCGGTGGAACCGATCTGTTGGCCGCCGGCACCGGCTGGTCGGTCTTCGGCCCGCCGAACGACGCGATTCAGCATCGCCTGGTCGAGAATCTGTCCGCCGGTCCATGGACGGTCTGGGTGATCGATCTGTGCCGGTCGCGTCCCCATCGCCACCATCCCATCTGGAGCATCTGCCGCACCCTCGCCGTCGTGCTCGAGGATGACGTCGCCTCGGTGACGCGGAACTACGTTCTCGTGCGCCACCTGCTTGCCTGCGGCTGGGGCGGTCGGTTGGGACTGGTTCTCAATCGCATGACGGACGGCCGGCACGCCGAGCGGCTCCGCCGTCATTTCGATCAAATCACGCAAGCGTTTTTGCATCTCACGGTGCCCGTGATCGGCGTCGTCCCGTCGGGAGACGCCGACCGGCGTGCCGTTGCTGTCAGACAG
>DATKYL010000317.1:0-5007 GCA_035528515.1 Acidobacteriota bacterium
CGTTCCACGCATCGCCAGCGGTCGCTATGCCATAACGGCATCATTACGGCATGTCCACTTCGCGTTATGGCATGGGGGATGGGTTCTCCCGCTGAGGCGCAGTGGCGCTGAGGGGGATGAAGGGTATGTGAGCGGCGGCACATGCGAAAGACTTTCAACCCCCACACACAGACTCCCAGACTTACACACGGGACACCTCCCGCAAGGGAATCTCGATCACGCGCCCTGGGGCAAAACCGCCGGTATCGTCGATGTCGCTGTACCCGCGCTGGTTGCTGATCAGACGGGTCTCGCCGATCCGGTAATCCGAGCAGTAGTGGGTGTGGCCGCTAATCCAGATCGCGGGCTGGTGATCCAGGATCAGGTTCTCCAGATTGTTGACAAAGGCGGCGGTCAGCGGATCGAAACGATTCTGAGGATGGGTGCTCATGATGCAGGGGACATGATGCGTGACCACGACCGTTGGCCCTTCGTGCCTCTCGGCCAGCCGCGCCCGCAGCCACTCGACCGAGCGGCAATGGACTTCCGCGACATCCGACGGGTGCAGGAGTTCGCCGGACGCCTTCTTGATGGCCCGGAAATCGTTGAGTCCATGCTTCGCGGCGGCCATGTTGATCTCCTGCCGGGCGCACCCGTTCAGGGTGAAATCGGTCCACAAGGTCGCGCCCAGAAACCGGACCCCGCCGATCACGAACGCGTCGTTCTCCAGAAAGACCACGTTGCTGCCGTCCGCTTCCGCGCGGAGTTCGTCGAGCAGGTCCGGGAACAGACGACGATAGAACTCGTGATTCCCCGCCACGTAGACGACCGGTCTGCCCGAGAGATGCGACTTCGCCCAGGCAATCCCTTCCGTCCCGACATGGATGTCTCCGGCCAGAACGATTACATCGCCGACGGCGGGCACCTCGCAGGGGTTTATCTCCAGGTGCAAGTCGCTGAGGATTTGAAGCTTCACGATGCGTTCATTCTCCCGCTGAGGCGCGGAGGCGCAGAGTTGGGAGGGATTGAACCACGGGAACGCGAGACAGAAGACTGAACCACGGAGGCACGGAGAAGAGTGGGAACCAGAGGTTGGCCGGAATCGCCCCGCCTTCGGCGGCGTGATTTCGGCCAACGGGTTCTCCATGTGACTGGCCATCTCTGCGCCTCAGCGCCTCTGCGGGAGTTATTCCCATCTCCGTGACTCTGTGCTCTCCAGCGTGCCGCGCCGAAGCCTGGCGAAGGCGGGCGAAGTGGGTGGTTAAACATCCCTTTGCGCCCCTGCGTCTCTGCGCGAGACAATTTCATCCTCAAGCGATGCAGCGACCGCGGCCATGTCTTTGACCCTGGCGTCCGGGAAGGCAACGGCCAAATCTTGGAATGTGAGGGGCGCGTTCTTCAACAGTCTGACCGCCAGATTCCGGCTGCCCCAGTCGGGCAACGCGCTCTTGACCGTTTTGAAGTACTCGCCTCGTACAGGCCCAGGGGGCGGTACATCCCCGAAACGTTCCCGAAGCCGCGCCTGCATACGTCGCCCGCGTTCCTGTATGCCGAGCTCGTCGATGGCCCGATTCAGAACTCCGAGCTCAGCGGCCCAATCCGTCGCATCGTCTTCTTGCGTATTCAGAACCGAAAGCGCCTGGGAGAGCGTCCACGAGAGCGGATCGCCCACGAGCGCGCGCTGGGCCGCGCGCCATGCCTTGTACGCCTCGTCGTGATAGTTGCGCGACACCGGCACCTGCACGATATCGCCGCCGGGGAACACCACGGCGGTAAGCTGACCGCCGCGCACGGCCCCAGTGTCCAGTGCATAGAGACCGGCAGAAACAAGCGTCACCCGCTCATAGCCGATGTGACCCATGCAGACCGGCTTCTCGAACCGCATCCGTCTGAACCAGACAGGCACGCCGTCGCCCTCGATGTCAATCGTAACCGAAGCTCCGCCCACGGCCGCCGTGTGGTACGCGTCTTGATCCGTCAGCGGCCTGGCCGGGTCCAGCCGGGCGTGGGTGATGATCGCGTGAGGAGTCTCGATGACCGCGGGGAGCGACTCCAGCCACGCCGCCCAATCGGCGTGTTCGGCCTCGGGGATCATGGACAGCGACTGCTTTTGGCTCCATGCCGGCCGCGATGTTCCCCGGACGACACCCGCCACGCGCCGTTCATGGTTGCCGATCACGCTGAAGGCATTCGAGGTCTCCCGGAGAAACCGTCCAATCTCCCAGGAGCCCGGCCCTCGGTCCAGGAAGTCGCCGACCGTGACGAGCGCATCCCCCTCGCCGAAGCCCGCCAGCTCCATCAAACGCCGGAACTCGTCCCAGCAACCGTGAATGTCGCCGACGACGATGGTGCGCCGGTAGGGGCCGGTGATCTGTCTGTAGGGAACGGTCATGAGTTGGAGGAGTGTGTGGGTGTGTGTGAGTGCGTAAGTGGCACGGAAGGACTCGACAGTATCTGCATGTCGATGAACTCGACAGCCACTTTGAACCGGGTGGCCAGCAGGTTCCCGACGGCCTTCACACCGAACACCTCTGTGGCATAGTGACCGGCGAGAATGGCGTTGATGCCGTATTCCTGTGCCAGATGCCATGCCATCAGCTTCGACTCTCCGGAGATATACACATCCATGCCGGTCTCGCCAGCTTCCGCGATCCCGCCGCCCGCGCCCCCGGACACGACGGCAACCGTCCGCACTCTCGTCTTACCGAAATCCATCGCCCCCACCGTGTTCCCGAACACGGCGTGGGCGTGCTTTTTGAACTCTGCGCTTCGGCAAAGAGCCCCGGAATCCGAGCGACGCCATGGCTGAATCCGAACGGCTTGAGTCCT
Organism: Acidobacteriota bacterium; assembly: GCA_035528515.1. GTDB lineage: Bacteria > Zixibacteria > MSB-5A5 > WJJR01 > WJJR01 > DATKYL01. The sequence goes on from DATKYL010000317.1 coordinate 2,809, forward strand.
GTCAACCCCAGCGCCTTGCATATCTGCGCGTTGTTCCCCAGCCGCGGATGCGCGTCGAGCGGCAGGTGACAGGCGTAGAGCGCCATATCCCGGTCCAGCAGGAACTTCATCCGCCGGTAGTTCAACCCCGTGATCCGCTTGAGCGAATCGCCCCAACTCAGGCCGTGGTGGCAGATCATCAGATCCGCCTTCCTCTCCGCCGCTCTCTCAAAGAAGGCCATTGAGGCATCCACGCCGACACAGGCGCGCTGCACCTTGCCCGAGTTCTGAGCCCGCAAACCGTTATTCGAGTCGTCCTGAAACGCCGCGATGTTCAGTTGCCGGTCCAGAAAGGATACGATCTTTTGCAGTGTAGTCATGAATTCTTGCCTCCGTTCAGGCCACTCATTCTCCTGTGGACTGGCGGGGGCGCGGCGTCTTCGTCGTTCTGCCGTACAGGAGCCGGACGTCCTTTGTCCATTTGATGAAGCTGGAGGGCAGCCGCCGCCCTAGGATCAACTCGGGGTACTCCGCCATCGGCGATCCAGGAACAGGATCGGAGACGATGAAGTTCTGCAGGTAGAGCGGACCCTTCTCCCCGGGAGGCACCAAGTCGAGTTGCTCCTTGATGGCCGCGTCAATCTCCGCCAATTCGGTAAATTTGACGCGCCCGATCATCTTGATGCTCCAGTCCAGCCCGATGAAGACGGGAAGGTCATCGGGGATCTTGACGAGGGTGATGTACCGAATGCAGTCGTTGGGCGCACCCCGGTTCGACCGGTTCAGCAACGCAATCCAGTTACGGACGTGGATTCTCCCACTTCGCCAGGTGCGTATGGGAACCAGAAATGACCCTTTGCCCAGATAGGGCGTCTGCCGCTTATGCAGCTTCACAGCCAGCATGGCAATTGTCTCCCTTCGTGCCCCCTATCACTTCGCCTCTGCTGCGAGATAATGCTGATCCTCGAGAGGACGTGACAAATAGCGCCAACCCGAACACATCGGTTCCGAACGCTCACGGTATCCCTCCTCGATCCGTTGTCGACGATCTACCTGCCTATCCTCCGCTTCTCTGTGCCTCTGCGCGAGGCACGTTCTTCTCGGTTCCGGGCATGCTAACGCACCGTCAATTATGCACTCGGCACAACCGACTGATCCCTGCGCCGACATCATCGGCTCTTTCCCAATCCCTTCAGCAAGCCTTGCACCAAAAGGCTCAACGCGAAGGCCACGGTATCGGCTCGCACGGCGCAAGACCTACGCAACACGCGCCACTGCAATGCCCTGCGGCTTCATCTTCTCATTATCTCCGTGTCTCAAGCTCAGCGCTCTTGAAGCTCGCGGCGACGGGTGCTCGAGCCTACTCATTCTGCACCTCAATATCCCCGACATCCATCTCGATCGCCACGGATTGCCCGAGGAGGTCCACGTTGACCGTGACGCGGACGGCGCCGAAGCGGCGCTCGACGATGCCGGTGAGGCCGTTCAGCGGTCCGCCGGTGATCCGTACCGTCTTGCCGGGGACGATCTCCGACATGACCTCGATCTCCGCCGTCCGCCCAAGCTCCTCCATCTTCTGGAGGGTGCAAAGCTCCTCCACCAGCACCACCTCGCTGGTCGGGCCGATGTCGAGGATACGGACAATCTTGTGTGAGTTGACCAGTTCCGCCGGGCGCGCGGGATCATACTGAACGAACACGTAGCCCGGAAACATCGGCAGCCAAGTTGTCACAGTGCGTCGTTGGTAGCGCCCGACGCGCTTTCGCAGCGGCAAGTAGCTTGGAACCTTGGCCCCTTCGCAGTATCGCGCAAAGGCCTTCTCGCAGCGCGGCTTGGTCATGACGGCCGTCCACCGGGCTCCCTCGCGGATGGCGATTTCGACGGTCGGGGTGTCAGGCGCGGAAGCAGGGATGTTACTGCACTGGGGCATAGCGACCCACCTCACTTTCTGATTCTGTGGTGGATGCGGCAGCCGGGATTCCGATTCCCACAATGTACTACGCACGAAAAACCGGTCTCATGCAGAGAATCGGAAGATTTCAAACAAAATCATCAGCACCGCCCCGATCAGCGCCGGTGCGTATGATCATTGCCTTCCGATGCGTCAGACTCAGATCGGCGGAGCGTATCCGCCATCGGCCTCGAATCATCCGTCATCTGCAATTCCGCGACGGCGGGAACAATGCTGTGCTTGTGGTGTCGGTACGACCTTGTGAGATG
>DATKYL010000318.1:0-2141 GCA_035528515.1 Acidobacteriota bacterium
CTCCGCAAAGCAGGCATCAAAGGCATCAAGTACCTAGACGGCGGTAGTCGGGGCGAGCGTTTCTCGTTTAACGTAAGTGCGGACGGGATGGGTGGTCCGCGACAACAAACACTGAGCTTTGATACACGGGTACAGGCCGAACACGCCCGATCCCAACAGATGAAAGCCTTTCCTAACCGGATTCCCACAGAGATTAAAGAAGCACCCAGTACCCACAACTACGTCATGTTCGACCCCAAGGACACCCAGATACTCAAGACAATGGGCATCGGTGGGTTGGGTATATTAGGAAGTGAGAAGGAATAATGGCTGAATGTTACACCGCAGATCAAGTCCTCTTCATGTTGATTATTGGAATGGCAGTCGGCGCAGTACTCAGCATCTTTTACGCAAAGGCATTACACAATGGCTGAAGAGCGTGATACCACCGAAGACGAAGACATCGTCACCACGGTACACCGCAATTTCAAGGTGGCCCGTGACCACAGCAGCGAGTGGCGGGACCACGCTCGAGACAGCTTCGACATGGATGCCGGGCGTCAATGGAGTGAGGAAACCATCGCCGAGCTGTCCGAGCAGAACCGTGTGCCTGTCACGTTCAACCGCATCAGCCGTGTAATCAGCGCCATCGTTGGCACGCAGATACAGAACCGGCAGGAGACACGCTACATTCCGCGTGAGCTTGGCGACATCAAGGATAGCGAGATATACACCGCGGCTGCGGATTACATCCGTGACAACTGCGATGCCGAGGACGAGGAGACCGACGCCTTCGCCGACACGCTGATATGCGGCATGGGCTGGACGGAGACACGCATGGAGACCGAGGTCGATCCAGACGGTGAGGTTCTGATCGAGCGCCTCGACCCGCTGTGGATGTACTGGGACCCGCACGCTAGGCGCAAGAACATCGATGACCGCAAGTGGCAGATGCTGGTCCGCCGCGTTCCCGTGGAAGAGTTCAACCGCCGCTGGCCTGACGCTGACGTACAGAGCGCGAGCGAGCTATGGGACGAGGATGACGATGCCGACGACGCTGGCAGCATCCGGCGCCATGTGTATCCTCAGGACGCCTACAACAATCGCAACACGAATACGCACGGTCGGACGGAGTTCACGATCCGCGTGGCTCATTATCAGTGGTATGAACTGGAAGATTGCTACCGGATAGGCCCGAAGGCAGAGCCGTTCGATCCGGCGCAGTTCCGCAAGATGAAGGAGAACCTCGATCGCAATGACATCAAGTATGTGAAGCAGCAGCGCCGGCAGTACAAGCAGTGCTTCGTGGCCGGCAACCAATTGCTTGGCGACATCGAAGACTGCCCGGTGAATGGGTATACCTTCAACTGCCTGACGGGTCGGAGGGACCGCAACAAAAATACCTGGACGGGCATCGTGGATGCGATGAAAGACCCGCAAAAATTTGCCAACAAATGCTTCAGCCAGATCCTCGACATCATCAATAAAAATGCAAAAGGGGGCATCATGGCCGAGAAGACGGCTGTGGATGATCCGCGTGAGCTTGAGGAGAAGTGGGCGCGGCCCGACGCTGTGCATTGGGTGCGCGACGGCGCCATATCCGGCAACAAGATACAGGCCAAGCCGATGCCGGCCTATCCGCAGGGTCTCGATCGGCTGATGACGTTCAGCCTGGACAACGTGATGGAATCCGCGGGCATGTCGCAGGAGATGCTTGGACTGAGCCAATCCACCCAGCAGGCGGGCGTGGTCGAGTACCAGCGCCGCCAGCAGGGCTTGGTCGTACTGGCTCCCTACTTCGATGCGCTGCGGCTGTATCGCAAGGTACAGGGTCGCGTGTTGCTGTCATTCATCCGCGATTACCTGTCCGATGGACGATTAATCCGCATCATGGGTGAAGACGGGCGGGAGCAGTACCAGCCTCTCAACCGAGGCGTGGAGGCGACGAGCTATGACATTATCGTGGATGAGGCACCGACTAGCCCTAATCAAAAGGAGAAGGTCAGCGCAATTCTTAATACGATGCTGCCGAATCTCACGGCTGTGGGTTTCCCAGTACCGAAAGAGATACTGGATTATTCGCCAATGCCGAGCAAGCTCGCCCAGGTCTGGAAGGCCGAGATAGACAAGAAGGCGCAGGGCGGACTGCCTCCCGAGGTCGA
>DATKYL010000319.1:0-6133 GCA_035528515.1 Acidobacteriota bacterium
GCGTGCCGGTGATCGTCGAGGACCTCGGCGGATGGCGGGAAATGCCGGGCTCCTGGCGCGTCAAGGATCGCTGGGATCAGGCATACTGGACCGCCAGACTCGCTCGCAACGAAGAACTCCGCACCAGCGTTGTCGATGACGCGCGCATGCAAGTCGCCCTTCACGCCCGCGCGGAAACGCTGTGGGCGGGCTGGCAAGAAGTCTTCCGAAAGGTAATCTCCAATGAATGCAATCGAAACCCTCAAACTCCGGTACCCGTGGCCGGCTGAAAAACCCGACGTGCCGGCCGAAATGTCCGGCTGGTTCGCCGGGCCCAACCGCCAGGCCCTGGCCGAGTTGCTCTCGCCGGCCACCGACGTCGTGCTCGAGCTGGGTTCCTGGGTCGGAATGTCGGCGACCCATATCTGCCAGTGCGCGCCCAACGCCACGGTGCTTTGCATCGATCACTGGCTGGGTAGCGCCGAACACCATCGCCGCCCGGAATGGGAAGCGCGGCTGCCCACGCTCTACGAAACCTTCCTGGTCAACATGTGGGAGTTCCGCGATCGACTGATCCCCATGAAGACGACGACGCTCGAGGGGATGCGCGAGATTCACGCATTGGGCATCGTGCCACGGATCGTCTATATCGACGCGGCCCACGACGAGGAGAGCGTGTTCCAGGATGTGTCGATGGCCCAGGAGTCGTTCCCCACTGCCGACATCCTCGGCGACGACTGGCCATGGGACAGCGTCCGCAAGGGCGTGGTGCGCGCGACCTGGCGAAAACACTTCAAGACGTGCGGCATCTCGGGCTGGCACATCCCGGCCAATCAGAAAAAGAAGACATGAAGATTCTGTTTGTCTACAATCACGAGGGGCACGCGGAGCCGATCCTGCGGAGCCGGGTTGCGTTTCCGATGCGAGACGCGACGCTGACCGCCGTCGAAGTCGGCAACGATCAAGACGCGCAGAACGTCGTCGCCGCGCATGAATTCGACGTGCTGTTGTTGCAGGAGCCGCCGGTCTTCGAGTCGGTTTTGGATTGCGGACGCCCGGTGATTCTCTACGAACGGATCGACGGGGCGCAGCTTCGCGCGGCCCGCAGCTATCTGGATCGGGTCGCCGGCGTCGTAAAGGGCTACTGCTTCTATCCCGCAGAAAGAAATAACCAATGGTACGACCGGGGCCACGTCCATGCCCTGGCCCGGTGCGGGATCACGGCCCGGGAACCTCGGCACCGAAACGAACTACCGCAGCCACAGGTCAATCCGGCCGATCTGGAAAACGTCTACGCCGGGCCAGGCTTCGGATCATTCGGGCGAATGGAGACGTGCATCAAGACCGTCGTGGACTTCGACGCGTCGCGCCGGTACGACTGCCACTTTACCGGGACGCTGGATTACGAGGCCAGCGAAATCGAGACCCATCGCCTGTTGGCGCTGCAAATTCTGCAACGGTACGAAGCGCAGTTTCCGGGGAGGGCATTCGGTGCCGACGGGCGCACCGCACCCTATCAGTCGTACCTTCTCTCGATGCTCCGCAGCAAGACCGTCCTCTGCCCGTGGGGCTGGGGCGAGGCGACGCATCGCGACTATGAGGCGATGGCCCTGGGTGCCGTCGTCATCAAACCGGACACGTCGTACGTGGCCGCCTGGCCGAATATCTACCAGCCGGAAAAGACCTACGTGCCGTGCAAGTGCGATTTCTCCGACGCCGTCGAAAAGATCGAGCACGTCCGGGACCATTGGGAGGACTACCGATCGATGCGCGAACTCGCGCGCGATACCGTGCTGAAGGCGTGGGACCTCGAGCAGATCGCGGGGCGGATCGTCTGGTGCATCAAACAGATTTTGGGAGCCGTTACATGCTGAGTGACACACAACTCGCCGGGCTCGAATCGCTGAAACGGCGATACCCCGACTATCCATTCGTCAAGTTCTTCGTGCGCCCGGAATACTGGGAGGGGATCGCCTACAACAGCGTGCGACACCTCGGCCTGGATCGGCCGCCGCGCCGCCGCATCCTGGACCTCGGCAGCAGCGTGGGCTATTTCGTGCTGGTCGCATGCAGACACGGCCACGACGTGACCGGCATCGACATTCCCGATGCTGCGCTCTCGCGCGCCGCAAGGATCATCGGCGCGCCGTACGTCGAGCACACGATCGCCGCGTACCAACCGCTTCCGGAGGATCTGACGGGGTTCGATCTCGTCACGATGTTCGGCGTCAACCTGCTCAGCAGCCAGTCGCCCAAGAAGTATTTCGATCAAGCCGAGTACGGTTTTCTGACCGAGGACGTTCGGAGACGATTGAACCCGGGCGGTCGATGGGTGATCCGGCCGAATGTTCCGAATCATCCGGACGAATCCTCACTGGACCGGCTGTTCGATCGGGAATGGTGGCGGGTGACCGCACCGCAGGCGACCTGCGAAATCAAGCAACTGGAGGTCACGTTGCAATGGGAGTGATCGACGTCAATCTCGTGACCTGGCCGAATCACCCGAAGCGGATCCAGTATCTTCGCCAGACCGTGGAATCGCTGCGGACCTTCCTGACGGCGAGCAAGCACGAACTGCGTTACCATTGTTCATCCGAATCCGAACGGGATCCCAAGTATTCCTGGCACGGCGATGAGCTGGAGGCGATCTGCAAAGAGCACGGAATTGAACTTTCGTGGCGTAAAAGGCCGGCCGCGCTCGGCGCGAACATGAACGTCGCCTTGCGGATGGGTCGGTCCGATCTGATCCTGCTCGTGCAGGACGATTACCCGCTCGCTATGCCGTTGGATCTGTCCATCGGCGCGACGTTCATGGAGGAGACGCCGAGCGTGGACATCCTGCGTTACCGCTGGCCCGAGACCCCGAAGCGCGTGGCTCTGCTGGATCATCCGGACGGCTGGCGTCGATTCGATCCGAAGTCGTATTGGATCTACGGCGACGATCCGCACCTACGGCGTCGGGAGTTTGCCAAACGGTTTGGCTGGTATCGAGAAAATTGTCATCACGGCATTTCCGAAAACCTGATGCTCGAAGTCCTGCGCCGACGCGGCGCGGAGATCGCCGCGAGCGACCGGGAGTATTTCGCATCCTGCGGATGGTGCCCGGCGACGACGCGACCCAAGTGCACGAGAAGGGAGATTGCGAATGTCTGAAGGGATTATCGACGTGGCCATGGTCACCTGGCCGAATCATCCCAAGCGGCTGGCCTACCTGCGCGAGACGCTCAACGCGCTCGACGCCCACCTGTATGCCAGCCGACACAGTTTGCGGTTCTACCTGTCGGCCGAATCCCAGCGCGATCCAGCCCACCCGTGGCTCGGCGACGAGTTAGAAGAACTCTGCCGGGACCGCGGGATCACGATGGGCTACCGCGACGCGCCGGCCAACCTCGGTGCCAACCACAACGCCGCGATGCGGATGGGCACCGGCGAGTTCATCCATCTCCAACAGGACGACTGGCGACTCGAAGCACCGCTCGACCTGTCGCCCGGTGCCGACCTACTCGACGGCTACCGGGACATCGACATCGTACGGTATTCATGGCCGGGCGGTCCGTCCTCCCCGACGTTCCTTTTCGGCGGGCCCGAGGGCTGGCGGCTGATCGACCTGGCCGGCAAGTGGCCCTATGGCGACGATCCGCACTTGAGGCGCCGCGACTTCATGGACCGCTGGGGCTGGTACTACGACGGCGGCCTGCACGGTACCGCCTCGCAACAACTGATGAAAACGCTGGTCGTCGGCGGGGCCCGGATCGTTGCGGCCGATCGCAGCTACTACAATCATTTCGGCCACGTCTCGTCGGTCATCGACGACGTCCGCGCGGGAAAGAGTCGGAGGGCCGAAGCGTGATCGACATCGGACGCATTACTTTGATGCTCTCGAACCAGTGCCCCAACGCACGCTCCCACCGGAAATGTCCAGCCCACGTCGCCGAGACGATCGAGGTACTACCCGCTCGCATCGTCCGCGACGTGATCGATACGCTCGCAGCCAACGGTCATCAACCGGCGATTGCCTGGCACTGCTACAACGAACCGCTGATCGATCCGCGGTTATTCGCCTTCATCGAGTTTGCCCGGCTGCGTCTACCGGAATCGCCTATCGTCCTCTGGTCCTCGGCCATCTATCTTGACGATGGATTGGCGGCGGAACTCGAAGCCGCCGGCGTCACCCACTGGTACCTCACGTCCTATTCGGCAGCCGAGCACGCACGACTCACGGCCATGGCCACGCGGCACAAGACAGCCTGGCGGATCTTCACCGGCTACCTCGACGACGGGCAGTTGCGACTCGACGACCGGATGACGATCGGCCCGCCGATCCCGCCGGAAGAACGGCAGCCGTGCAACGCGCCGATCGGCGACCTGACGATCTGGCCGACCGGCGAGGTGGGCCTGTGCTGTTTCGACTGGCAGCGGACCGCGATCTTCGGCGACTTGCGGACGACGTCCTTCGCAGACTTTCTTGCGAGCCAAGAAGAATGCCTGCGCAGCACGCAAGCAAAACTCCGGGCGAAGGAACCCCCGTTCGATATTTGCAGGCAATGCAGACACCGGCGATAGGGTGAAAACATGGGAATCGGCGAACTGCACGGACAACTCGACCTCTTCAACGAGATCTGCCGGCAAGAGCGGATCGTGCTGTCCGGCCTGCGGATGGCCGAATTGGGCAACCAGCGGATCCGCGCGGCGATCCTTGGCGAAGAGTTCCCGGCGAAGCGGCTGTTCAAGGCATTGGGCGTCACCCATACCAGTATCGATCTCAACGGCCAGGACGGCGCGTTGCCGCTCGATCTATCCCAGCCGATCCCGACGCACTACCACGGCTGCTTCGACCTGGTGACCGACTTCGGCACGGCCGAGCACGTCGAGACGTCGCAGTATCGGTGTTGGCGCAACGTCCACGAGATGTGCCGGCCGGGCGGCTGGATGCTGCACACGCTGCCGGAGATCGGGAGCTGGCCGCGTCACGGTCGCTGGCACTATGCCTTGGGGCGGCTACTGAAACTCGCGTGGGTCTGCGGCTATGGGATCGCCGCGGCACGGCGTCATGAATACACGCACCACGACGGGCGCTTGCAGAACTCGCTGCTGGTCTGCTTCATTCGCAATCTTGCATCCTTCATCGACGAGGCGGCCTTCCAAACCATCATGTTCCCTGACGGCCAGCCGAGCTATTGACGATGCCCTTCTCGATCATTTCGACAGCCAGCCCAGACTATATTTCCGCCGTCGAACGGTTCGTGCCGACCTGGCAGGCGAACAGCGGGGCGGATCGGATCGACGTGTTCCGCCTCGACGGCGATGACTGGGCGCGTTGCATCGTGCAGCGCAACGAAATCCTTCACGAGCAGTTGACCGCGCGGATCGGGCAAAAGGTCCTGGCCCTCGACGTGGACTGCCTGGTCCTGCGGGATCTCTCGGCCGGCTTCTCTCCCGACCACGCAATCTCCGTCGCCCGCTGGCCGGAGGTGCAGATGGGCGTCTGCTTTTTCAATCTCGCCTTCGACTTCCCGTGGCGCGAGTGGCTCGACGAGACCCTGGCCGCGGTCAAACGGGCCTATCTCAGTCGCGATGCGACGCACGTCAACCGGCAATGCGACACGCTGGCCTGGCGTCCGCGGCTGCACGCGATCTGGCGAAGCGTCTGCCAGCTTGGGGAATGGGAGTGGAATTATTCATGCAAGGAACTCTACCAGTGGGAACGGGATCTTCCGCCGTTGCAGACCGTGACGCGAGTACTGCACCTGAAGGGCCATGGCAAATGGCCGGCGCAGAAACTCAGCCTTGCCAAGCGGCTCTGGCCCGAGGCACTGGCCTGCCTCGATACCGGGTGAGGCTCCAGTACGATGTGCCGCAGTGGGCGTACTTCAAGCGGTGCGCGGCGCTCGCCAAGTACGCGCCGCCCGATTTCGCGGTAGACACCGGCGCCTGGCACCCTTGCGTTTCGATCGACAGTTGGCCGGCGGGTGCGCGCTACGATCTCATCATGCAGCTCGTACCCGACCACGATCGCGTTCGCGCGGAACTCGACGCCCGCGGGATGCACGACACGCTGATCGTCGGCGGGTTGAACGTCGGCTTCGGTCACCACATCGAGCGACTGCGGATGCAGGCCGGCGCGGATCACGTCGTCATCAACAATCGGGATTGC
>DATKYL010000320.1:0-3200 GCA_035528515.1 Acidobacteriota bacterium
GTACAACAAGCTCTGGACGTACATCGAGGCTGACGAGACCCTCGCCGCCCTCATCAAGCCCGGCAACCGCGTCCGGGTCACAGGCGACAAGCAGATGCCGATCAAGGCCAGCGTCCAGGACGGCGACATGCCGGAACTCGTTATCGAGCCTGCCGGCGGACTGACCCACGCTCACTTTTCGTCGACCTCCGCGCAGGTGGTGCAGGACTATCGGTTCACGTTAACGACGGGAACGCTGATGGCGGACGAGAACCTGTTTCCGATCAAGTGGGCCCTGATCCGCCTCTTCGCCTCAATAATGACCGAACACCTGGGCCTGGACTGGGTCACCAGCGTGGACCTTGCCAGCCGCGACGAAGAGGGCGTGGATACCGAGCAGGCGAAGAATCGAGGCACCTCCGGCTGGTCGCTGGGGTTGACTTTGAGTGTGATGATGACGTTTAATAGAAATGCAGGCGGCGGGTTGCCTACAACCTTGCAGCCATAACAGCAGGAGCACAACGATGGAAGTAAGTGGAACGATTGCACTGGCGATCAACATGACGGGAATAAAGGACCTGGACCTGTCCACCATATCGGACCCGTTCAGCAATCCGACTCAAAGCACGACGATCACGGACGGCGCGGGAGCGAACAAGGCCGAGGCCCAGTTCCACGATCAGATCTCGATTGCGGACGGGGCCAGCACGACTCTCGACCTAGAGACCCTGCTCGACTTTGCCGGTGACGCCCTGGATTTCACGAAGGTCAAGGGCCTGATGCTGCAAAACCTGTCCGCGGACGCGACGCTGCTCGTCGGCAACGCGGCGGCTAATCCGTTTTGGCTGACGACGACGAACGCGATCCCCGTTCCGCCGGGCGGCAGGCTGTTCATCGAGTGCCACACGGCGGCGGGCATCACCGTCGATGGCACTCATTCCGACCTGATGCTCACGCACGACGGGACCGGAACCTCCGCCATGCTGGTCAACATCTGGATTCTCGGCGAGACAACGTAACCGAAACCGGCCGGGCAATGTCCCGCCGACAGGAGAAATGCTATGGCTGTGAAGAGCGCGAAACTTGGCAACGCCACGTTCGGCGGAACGCCGGTCGGGGACGTGACCGATATCCAGATCACAAAAACAGTGAACTCAAAGGAGTACGCTTCGTCCTCTACCGCCGGGAAAGTTTCTCGCCGGCCCGGGCACGAGGACATTACCGGATCGTTCAAGATCAAGGCCGACGCGCTGGCGTTCGACGAAGGCGACTCGGGTACGCTGCTCTTGAAGTCCGATGCGGCGGTCACGATGTTCAACGCAACTGCCCTGATCGGCGAGATCTCGTTCAGCCTTCCCGTCGAGGGCGGCGACATCATCGAGGCGACCGTGAACTTCGGCCAGATGCCGGCGTAGGAGATCAATCGTGGCAGGGCTTGCGGATACCACTGCGGCCCCGGCCATCCTGACTGTGGGCTGGCTGTTCTGGCGTCGAGACCTGCTGCTCGCCCCGCTGACTATGCGGGACCTCGGATGGTATGAGCGAGCGGCGGGCGGAGCGCCCGGCGCGATTACGGGGGAGCAGGCCGTCATTCTGATCTGGCTCAGCCTCCGCAGAGAACAGCCGTGGATCACGCTTGCCCGCTGCCGCCGGATGCTGCGGCTTCATCCGCGGGCGTTCCTGCGAGCGTACCGCGAGATGCTGCCTGCCCTGAATCCGGGCACGTTCCGGGAGGCATCGGGCGAGCCCGCCGCGGGCGAGGCTGCAGTGGAGTCGAACTGGCACCACACGATCCTCCGGGCGTTCGCCACGCTGCACAACTGGCCGGTGGAGATTGTCCTCGACCTGACCCCGCTCCAGATCGACATCTATCTCGAAGGCGAGCGTGCGAAATCGTCGGGGGCGCGCGTCGAGTTCGATTCGCTGGAAGAGGCCAGGGCGTATCAGGAGATGAAACGAAAGGAACGTGATGGCGTTTAAGCTCGGGCAAGGTTTCGTCGACTTTTTTCTGAAATCGGATCGCTTCAAGACCGGAGCGATGGCGATAGGGGTCATCGTCAGGGGCCTCGGCGCGCAACTCCAGATCGTCGCCGGGCACGCCCGGAACATGCTCATCGCCGGGGCGGGGATCGCGTACAAGTTGGTCAGGCTCTCGATGACCCAGATCGAGGCCGAGGCGAAACTGACGGCCGTCATTCGAGCAACGGGCGGCGCGGCGGGGTTCACCGCCAAGGAACTGTTCAAGCAGGCGGCGGCGCTTCAGAAATTGACCACGTTCGGCGACGAAGAGATCATTAATGCCCAGGCGCTGCTCGCCACGTTCAAGGAGATTCGCGGCGTCGAGTTTACGCGGGCGACGAAGGCGATGCTTGACATGGCGGCCGTGACAGGGATGGACCTTGCGGGGGCTGCCGTCATGGTCGGCAAGGCGCTGAACGAACCGATGAAGGGGATGGCCGCAATGGGGAAGGCGGGCGTCTCGTTTTCAGAAGCACAGCGAGAACAGGTCAAGAACTTTATCGAAATGGGCGATATCGTATCGGCGCAGACCGTCATCCTCGGCGGGCTTGAGGAGCAGTTCAAGGGCGCGGCGGAGGCGATGGCCAAGACCCCGGCCGGTCAGTTGAAGCAGGCGTGGAACGCCCTCGGCGATGCCGGAGAGAAGGTGGGAATCGCGATCCTCGACCAGATCGCCAAGTGGATTCCGAAGATCGAGGAGTTCGCTGAGTGGGTACAGAACCTTACGCGGCGGGACATTGAGCAGTTCATCGAGAAGATCAAGACACTCGGAAAGTGGCTGCTCGGCGTGTGGCTTGGCGCGAAGGTTTTCGCCGCGCTGGCGGCGTTCGGTCGGGCGATCAAACTCATCAGCAGCTTGTTCGTGACGTTGAAGGTCAAGAGCGTTGCGGCGGGGATAGCGGGGGAAGCCGCCATGCTCAAAATACAGGCGGCAGCGGGACTCGCCGCGCTCGCCATAGCGGCGCTTGCTCTCAAGTACGCTGAGGCGCAGCGGGCCGTAGATAAGTTCAATGATGCGAACAAGGAGGCGGAGGAACTGTTTGGCGGACCTGCTGCGCAGAAAATCAATATCGAGCTGGAAGAGGCGAGGAAACAATATCGCGAGGCGATGGCCAGTGGATCGATAGATGAGCAAATCGCGTCCGCGGCACGTCTCAACGCAACGATCAAGGAATCTTTGGATCTGACAAGAGATAAAGTCG
>DATKYL010000321.1:0-3405 GCA_035528515.1 Acidobacteriota bacterium
GGCATAAGGTGATCGATTCATCGGACCACGGGTCAGACACCCGCGTGTCATCGAAATCTCGCCAAGGAGCGGCGTCGACGCCATGTCATTTGTGTCGAACGCCGACCCGTGGGGTACACATTCGAGATTCCCCGTCTGCCTGTTATCATCCGGCCAATCGATTCCACATGGCATTGACTTCGCTCGCGGGGACGGCAATATTGCCGCTCGACTTACGGGGAGAGACCGGAAATGGCGCGTTTGCACGAATACCAGGGTAAGAAGCTGATCGGTGAGGCAGGGTTCGCGGTTCCCGCCGGGCATGTGGTAACATCCAGCGCGGCGGCGGCCGATGCGGTCCGTGACCTCACTTTCCCGGTAGTGATTAAGGGACAGGCGTGGACCACCTCGCGGGCTAAACAGGGCGCGATCGCGTTTGCGGACGATGCCACCGAGGCGGTCGCGACGGTGGAGCGGATGCTCGCGCTCAAGCTCGGCGGTTTCGATGTCACCGAGGTTCTGATCGAGGAGAAGATCGAGATCGCGCGTGAGTTCTATGCGGGGGTGATTGTCGACGATGCCAACCAGCGGCCGGTGGTGATTTTCTCGTCGATCGGCGGTTCGGGGATCGAGGAGTTGGCCCGCAAGCACCCGCGCAATGTGGCGCGGACGCCGGTCGATATCCGGTATGGCCTGCGGGGCTTCGAGGCGCGCGACACCGTGCGTCGGACCGGGGTGTCGGGGAAGCTGCAATCGGACTTGGCCAAGGCTTTGGTGCGACTGTACCAAGTCGCCCGCAAATGGGAGTGCCGTTCGGCCGAGATCAATCCGTTGGTGCAGACCACCGCGGGCGATCTGGTCGCTTGCGACTGCCGGATGACGGTCGACGATAACGCGGTGTTCCGTCATCCCGAACTCGGAATCGAAATCGCCCGCGAATTCGGGCGCCCGCCGACCGAACTGGACAAGATCGCCTGGGTCGTCGAGAAAGACGACTACCGCGGGACGTTCTATTTCATCGAGATGGCCCGCGGGTACCAGCGCGGCGAGGGGTACCTCGGGTTTCACGGTGCCGGCGGCGGCGGTTCGATGATGTCGATGGACGCCCTGATCGAACGGGGCTACCAGATCGCCAACTTCACCGACACCTCGGGCAATCCGCCCGCGTCGAAAGTCTATCGTGCCGCCAAGATCATTCTCTCGCAGCCGGGGATCGACGGTTACTTCGGTTCGGGCTCGGGGGTGGCGTCGCAGGAGCAGTTCCATTCGGCACGCGGACTCGTGAAGGCGTTCTGGGAAGAGAACCTCTCGATTCCGGCGGTGATCCGTCTCGGAGGGAACGGCGAGGATCAGGCGGTCAAAATTCTCACCGAGTACACCAAGAATCTCCCTGAACCGGTCGAGGGATATCGCAAGGACGATACCGCCGCGTTTTGCGCGGAGCGGATGCACACGCGCCTCACCGAACGGAAGTCGGATTCAGCGCCGCGGCCGATGGCACCGGTCACGCCGGAATTCGACGCCAAAGACCCGTACCGGTTCGACACGATCACGGGTGAGGTCGTGTTCGATCACGCGGTGTGTCGGACCTGCGAGTCGCATATCTGCATCGAGACGTGTGCACCGCAAATACTGAAAGAGGAAAACGGCTTACCGGTCTTGAACATATCTCGTGACGACGCGAAAGGCGGCAAGTGCACTGAGTGTCTGGCCTGTGAAGTGGAATGCCGCGTCGGCGGCGCCGGCGGCGGGCGGGTAATTCTCCCGATCGCGGGGTTGCAGGAGTACCGCGACAAGATCGCCGCTGGTCGGTAATAGTCCGGGCACACGGTTCGCAGCCGATTCGATACGATGAGCATCCTTGTCGACGAAAAGAAGAAAGTGATCGTCCAGGGCATCACCGGACGAGAGGGCCAGGCGCGTACGCGTCTGATGCAGCGTTACGGCACGCGGGTGGTCGCCGGGTGCACTCCGGGCAAGGGGGATCAGGAAGTCCTGGGGGTGCCGGTCTATGACACGGTCGCTGAGGCGATCGAGAAATGCGACGGGATCGATGTCTCCGTGATCTTCGTGCCGGCGCCACTGGTCAAAGAGGCGGCGCTGGAAGCGGTGGCCGCCGGGATCAAGCTTCTGGTGATTGTCCCGGACCGGGTGCCGATCTACGACGTGCTCGAAATTTCCGCGGCCGCGAAGGAAGCCGGGGCGCGTTTTGTCGGACCGAATACGCTCGGGCTCCTCTCACCCGGGAAGGCGGTCTTCGGCATGATGGGCGGCTCGGCGACGGCGGCAAAAGACTGGTTTTTGTCGGGACGGGTTGGTGTGACCTCTCGTTCGGGGGGAATTACATCGTCGATCGCCTACTATCTCTCGCGGGCCGGAGTGGGGCTCTCGACGATTATTCATGTCGGCGGCGATGCGGTTGTCGGCACCGATCACCCGGCGGTGATGGAACTGTTTGAGGCCGACGACGAGACCGATTGTGTGGTGATGTTCGGTGAGATCGGTTCATCGCAGGAGGAGCGGGTCGCCGACCTGATCGAGCAGGGCAAATACACCAAGCCGCTGGTCGCCTATATCGGCGGCAAGGCGGCACAGTCGGGGACTCGGTTCTCGCACGCGGGCGCGATCATCGAGGGAGACCGGGGAACGCACGAGGGCAAGGTCAAGCGACTGCGCGAGGTCGGCGCCACGGTGGTCGACAACTTCGGCGACATTCCCGATGCGGTCAAAGCGATCATCGGTCCGATGGATACGGCGAAGATTCCGGTGAATAAGGATTTGTAGTGCGCGAGTGTCAAAAGCAGATTCCTCGTCCCGACCTGCGGTCGGGATCTGCGACTTCGTTCGGAATGACTCGAAATGTCGGAATGACTCGAAGTGTGTTTGAGGCGTGGTAGGGTGGGCTCCGCCCACCGCAAGGTGCGAGGGTATAGGTGGGCAGAGCCCACCCTACTTCCCCGGAGAGGTTAAGATGGCGGATTTGAGTTGGACATCGGCGATTACTGAGATCGCGCCGAATACGATTCGGCTTCGCGGGTACCCCGTTGAGGAATTGATGGGTACCGTGGGTTTTGCGGGCGCGATCTTCCTGGCGTTGACCGGCGAGTTGCCCGATGCGGTAACGGCGCGTCTGGTTGACGCGGTATTTGTGTCTTCGATCGATCACGGCACTACGCCGCCGTCGGCACTGGCGACGCGGACAGTGGCGTCCACCGGCGCACCCCTTGGGAGCGCAGTGGCGGCCGGGATTCTGGCGATCTCGCGTTTCCACGGCGGCGCAATCGAAGACTGCATGAAGGCGATCAACCAGGCGTTGGGGGTGGCGAAGGACAAAGGCTGTTCGTTCGAAGATGCGGCGCTGCAGACCGTGCAGGATTACAAAGCCAGGGGACGCCGTGTCGCCGGGTACGGGCATCGGGTCCACAC
>DATKYL010000322.1:0-3907 GCA_035528515.1 Acidobacteriota bacterium
TCTCGCAGCTTCAGAAGGCGTACTCGCTCTATGAAAGCGACGTCGAGTACGTCGTGCAGGAGGGGAAAGTCGTCATCGTCGACGAGTTCACCGGCCGCATGATGCCCGGACGGCGCTACTCCGAAGGACTGCACCAGGCGATCGAGGCCAAAGAGAAAGTCCGGATCGAGGAAGAAACTCAGACTCTGGCGACGATCACGCTCCAGAACTATTTCCGCCTCTACACGAAACTCGCCGGAATGACCGGTACCGCGGTCACCGAAGCCGGCGAGTTCTTCGATATCTACAAACTCGACGTGACTTCGATTCCGACACACGAACCGGTCCGCCGCATCGACCACGAAGATATGATCTTCCGGACCCGGCGGGAGAAGTACAACGCGATCATCGAGGAGATCGTCGCCAACCACAAGGCCGGCCGACCGGTCCTCGTCGGCACCGTGACGGTCGAAGTCTCCGAAACGCTCTCGCGGATGCTGAAACGGTTCGGCGTGCCGCACTCGGTGCTCAACGCCAAGTATCACCAGTCCGAAGCGGAAATCGTCGCCGGCGCGGGACAGGCCGGCCACGTCACCATCGCCACCAACATGGCGGGCCGCGGCACCGATATCAAACTCGGCCCGGCCGTCGTCAAACACCCGAGTTGCGCACTGATCGTCGCGCCGGGGGAGACCGGGGAAATCTGTCCGTATCTCGAGGAGTTGAACTGCCGGGAGAGCGTCCCCTGCGGACTTCACATCATCGGCACCGAGCGCCATGAGTCGCGCCGGATCGACCGCCAGTTGCGCGGGCGGTCGGGTCGCCAGGGCGACGCCGGGTCAACGCGGTTCTTCCTCTCGCTTGAAGACGATCTCATGCGCTTGTTCGGGTCCGAACGCATCGCCACGATCATGGACAAGCTCGGCGTCGAAGAAGGCGAAGTTATCGAACACCGCATGGTGACCAACGCGATCGGACGGGCGCAGAAGCGGGTTGAAGGTCAGAACTTCGGGATCCGTAAACATCTCCTCGAATACGACAACGTGATGAACCAGCAGCGCGAGGTGATTTATCACCGGCGCGCCAAGTCGCTCGAGCAGGAAGATCTGCGGGAAGAGGCACTCGATCTCATCACCACCGTCTGCGAAGGTCTCGTCGAGAAGCACTGTCCCCCCACTGAGGCATCGGAATACTGGGACACCGGATCGCTGCGTCTCGAATTGCGTAAGACCGTCCTGGTCGATCTCAATTTCGACGACCCGGCCGTCAAGGAACTGAACTATCAGGGGCTTGTCGAAAGAGTGCGCGCCGCCGCAGTGGCCGTCTACGAGACCAAGGAAACCGCCGTTACCCCCGAGGTGATGCGCCAGCTCGAGCGTGTTGCCCTCCTGCGCGTGATCGACGAACGCTGGAAAGAACATCTCTACGAAATGGACCAGCTCAAGACCGGCATCGGCCTGCGCGCCTACGGCCAGCGCGATCCGTTGATCGAGTACAAGAAAGAGGGATTCGCCGCCTTTCAGCAGTTGATGGACACGATCGACCAGGAAACGGTCGAGATGATCTACCGACTTCAGGTGGCGCCGCCCCGGACGGATGACGCTTCGATGGATGCCAGCCGCATGCGGGCGGTTCACGCCGAAGCGACCGCCATGGGATACGGCGGCATCCCCGAGGAAGCCCGCAAGCCCGGCAAGGCGAAACCTGTCCGGCGGGATCAGGCCAAAGTGGGGCGCAACGACCCCTGTCCCTGCGGCTCGGGCAAGAAGTACAAGAAATGCCACGGCGCCGTGCCGGCATAACCCGCAACACGCAATCGGTTTTGAGTAATTCAGTGGGAGGATGTATGACTGCTTTGCGCCGCGTCATCGGCATGATGGCGGCTGTAGTGATTGGCGGGTGGCCGTTGGTGGCTGCCGCCACGGGAGACGTGACGATCGACGTCAAACGGCGGGTGCTCGCCAACGGCATGACGATTCTCGTCGTCGAGCGGCCCGCCGCACCGGTCTTCTCGGCCTACGGACACTACAAGGTCGGTTCCGCCAACGAGTGGCCGGGGATGATCGGTGCCGCGCACCTGCTCGAACACATGCTCTTCAAGGGCACCGAGGTGGTCGGCACCAAGGATTTCGCGCGCGAAGCGCCGCTCTTGGCGCGTGAGGACTCGTTGCGCGCCCTGGTCCGCGCCGAAAGCCGCCGGTCGCGACTGTTGGCCTTTCAGCGCGACCTGGGCCTGCCCGACGTCCCCGACAACAGCGCGCGGCTGGCGACGCTGGAGAGTGAATTGGAGGTCGTCAAGACGCAACTCGCCGAGCTGGTCGAGAAGAACGAATACGAGGAGCTGTACTCGCGCAACGGTGCCACCCAGTTCAACGCCGGGACCGGCTACGACGCGACCACCTACTACGTCTCTCTCCCCGCCAACCGCCTGCCCCTGTATTTCAACGTCGAGGGCGATCGCATGGCCAGCCCGGTGCTGCGCGAATTCTACGCCGAACGGGACGTTGTGATCGAGGAGCGGCGCCTGAAAGTCGACAACGAGGGCGAGGCGAAGCTTTTTGAACAGTTGATCGGCACCGCCTTCCTCGCGCATCCCTACCAGATCTTCTGGGAATGGAAATCGGAAGTCGCGCACCTGACTCGTCCCAAGTTGGTCGACTTCTATCAGCGGTACTATGCACCGAACCGAATGGTCCTCGCAATTGTCGGCGACGTTGACGCCGAGAATGTATTCAGGCTGGCCGAGGAGCACTTCGGCACGACACCGGGCCAGCCCGATCCCGACCCGATCGTGACGGAGGAGCCGCTGCAACAGGGCGAGCGGCGCGTCGTCCAGAAGTTCGACGCCGAACCCTATCTTTCGATCGGCTACCACAAGACCGCGTTCGACAATCCCGACGACATCGTCTTTCGCATCATTCACCGCCTGCTGTCCGACGGGCGGACTTCGCGGCTGTACCAGGCGCTCGTGGTCGACAAGCAGGTGGCCGCCAGTGTGGCGACGTATGATTTCCCCGGGGCGAGCGCCGGCGATCTCTACCCGAGCCTTTTCGGTATCGACGTCGTTCCCAAGGCGCCGCACACCACCGCGGAAGCCGAAGCAGCCCTCTATGAAGAACTCGGCCGCCTGGCGACGGTACCGGTTGATGATCGGGAATTGCAGAAGATCAAGAACCGTATCGCCGCCGATTTTGTCTGGTCGTTATATTCGAATCTGGGACTGGCGGCGCGTCTCGCCGAGTACGAAGCCCGCGCCGGAAACTGGCGCTATCTGCTGACGGCCGACGAGCGGCTGGCGCAGGTAACGGCCGAGGACATTATGCGCGTCGCCGCGCAGACGTTCTCCGCCGATAACCGCACCGTGGCGACGCTCGTCCCGATCGAGCCGGAATCGTGACGGGGAAACGTATCAGAATCGAATGGCGGAGTGATAGGATGATAAGAGTGAGCAGAATACGACAGGCGACGATCGGCGTCGGACTGGTCCTGATAGCAGCGTCGCTCATGGCCGGGTTGCCCGCCTCCGCGCGCGCGCCGTACTTCGATTGGACGTTCGACCCGGTTGCGTTCGATCCGCCGCAGCCGGTACGCTTTGAGTTGGACAACGGGCTGGTGGTCTATTTCCTCGCCAACGAAGAACTGCCCGTTATCACCATGACCGCACTGACGCACACCGGCGAGGTCTACGCGCCGGCCGCAAAGACCGGACTGGGGGAGATTACCGGCGAGGTCCTGGTCACCGGCGGTACCGAGTCTCGCACGCCTGAGGAGGTCGACGAAGCACTCGAATTCCTGGGCATCCGCTGGAGCGGCTCGATCGGCGATGAATCGGGGTCGTTTGCCATGCACTGTCTGGCCAAGGACTTTGCGACGGCACTCGACCTGTTGGCCGACCTGCTGCAGCATCCCGGTTTCGATGAAGCCAAGC
>DATKYL010000323.1:0-24622 GCA_035528515.1 Acidobacteriota bacterium
AAGCGGTGGAGTATGTGGTTTAATTCGACGCAACGCGAAGAACCTTACCTGGGCTTGACATCCCGATGTAAACCCAAGAGATTGGGTCCCCCAGCGATGGGCGTCGGGACAGGTGCTGCATGGCTGTCGTCAGCTCGTGCCGTGAGGTGTTGGGTTAAGTCCCGCAACGAGCGCAACCCCTGTCCTTAGTTGCCACCCCGCAAGGGAGCACTCTAGGGAGACTGCCAGTAATAAGCTGGAGGAAGGTGGGGATGACGTCAAGTCCTCATGGCCCTTACGTCCAGGGCTACACACGTACTACAATGGCCGGTACAGCGGGTCGCAATGCCGCGAGGCGGAGCCAATCCTCAAAACCGGTCTCAGTTCAGATTGGAGTCTGCAACTCGACTCCATGAAGGTGGAATCGCTAGTAATCGCGGATCAGCACGCCGCGGTGAATACGTTCCCGGGCCTTGTACACACCGCCCGTCAAGCCATGGAAGTTGGGGGTACCCTAAGTCGTCGTTCTAACCCTTCGGGGAAGGCGACGCCCAAGGTAAACTTGATGACTAGGGCTAAGTCGTAACAAGGTAGCCGTAGCGGAAGCTGCGGCTGGATCACCTCCTTTCTAAGGAGTACGGTGTGTTACCGCCTTTCGGGGCGGAACGCAACCGAGGTCGACCGCATCAGGTCGGCTGAGGGCCTGTCGCGCTATTTTTTGCATAAGCGGATGGCAATCAGTACGGCAGCAGCCGGAAGTCCGCGTTGCCCGGAGGTAGGCTTGATCCGGGCCTGCGCCCGGCCGACTGAATTAATGGGGACACGGTCCCAAGACGGCCCGGCCGCATCACGGCAGGGACGATATCCGTGGGCCTATAGCTCAGTTGGTTAGAGCGCGCGCCTGATAAGCGCGAGGTCAGTGGTTCAACTCCACTTAGGCCCACCATGCCAACGGTCGGGGAGTGGATACCGCGCCGGCGCATGAGGCGTTGCGGAATTCGGGGGACGTAGCTCAGTTGGGAGAGCGACGGCTTTGCAAGCCGTAGGTCGCCGGTTCGATCCCGGTCGTCTCCACCATGATGATCGGGCGCATCGAGCGCCAAGCCGGACTGATCCCGCAACAGATTTGACGACGTCGCGTTGCGACGGCGTAGCGATCCGTTCTTTGACAACTTCATACCGGAAAAGTCTCGATCGTTTCGATTGAGTATACGATCGAGTCACCGAAGGATTTTCGGTCAAGTTACAAAGAGCATACGGGGGATGCCTTGGCACGGGTAGGCGATGAAGGACGTGGTAAGCTGCGATAAGCCTCGGGTAGTGGCAAACACACTCTGATCCGGGGATTTCCGAATGGGGCAACCCGGTTCCGGTAATACGGAATCACCCCCCGCTGAATCCATAGGCGGGTGGGGGCGAACGAGGGGAACAGAAACATCTTAGTACCCTCAGGAAGAGAAAACGAAGTGATTCCCTCAGTAGCGGCGAGCGAACAGGGAACAGCCTAAACCGGTTGGCACGTAAAAGGTGGCGTCCGTTGTGCGGCCGGGGTTGTGGGATCCATCCGGGCTTTTGCGCCAAAAGGCCGGGGAGTTACCAATCATATCGATAGCCGAAGTATCTGGAATGATACGCCACAGAAGGTGAGAGGCCTGTAGGCGAAATCGATATGACTCCCTGGGGTGGGCACCCAAGTAGGGCGGGACACGAGAAATCCCGTCTGAATCTGTCCCGACCACGGGATAAGGCTAAATACTCACCCGTGACCGATAGTGAACCAGTACCGTGAGGGAAAGGTGAAAAGTACTCCTGGCGGAGAGTGAAATAGGACCTGAAACCGTATGCTTACAAGCTGTGGGAGCTTCCTCCCCTGTCTTCGGACGGGGGATGTGTAGTGACCGCGTGCCTATTGAATAATGATCCGGCGAGTTGCTCGCATGCGGCTGGTTAAGCCAAACACTGGCGCAGCCGAAGCGAAAGCGAGTCCGAAATGGGCGTTTATGGTCGTATGCGGCAGACCCGAAGCCGAGTGATCTAGGCATGGCCAGGATGAAATCGCGGTAAAACGCGATGGAGGTCCGAACCCACCAGCGTTGAAAAGCTGGGGGATGAGCTGTGCTTAGGGGTGAAAGGCCAATCAAACTCGGCGATAGCTGGTTCTCCCCGAAATAGCTTTAGGGCTAGCCTCGTGTCATAGAGCGACGGAGGTAGAGCACTGAATGGGTTAGGGGCCCCACAAGGTTACCGACCCCAATCAAACTCCGAATGCCGTTGCATCGTTTCACGGGAGTCAGGGCGCGGGGGATAAGCTTCGCGTCCGAGAGGGAAACAACCCAGATCGTCGGCTAAGGCCCCCAAGAGTACGCTGAGTGACTAAGGATGTGGAATTACTGAAACAGCTAGGATGTTGGCTTAGAAGCAGCCACCATTTAAAGAGTGCGTAATAGCTCACTAGTCTAGTGATTCTGCGCCGATAATTATCGGGGCTAAGCGTACCGCCGAAGCCACGGGTTCCGCTCTTTGAGCGGGACGGTAGGGGAGCATTGCCAACGGGGTGAAGGCCGTCCGTGAGGACGACTGGACCGTTGGGAAGAGATTATGCCGGAACGAGTAGCGATCAGACGGGCGAGAAACCCGTCCGCCGAAAACCCAAGGGTTCCTGAGGAAGGTTAATCCGCTCAGGGTTAGTCGGGTCCTAAGCCGAGGTCGAAAGGCGTAGGCGATGGAAAACAGGCCAATATTCCTGTACCTCCCGACGGCGCGTTTGAGCGATGGGGTGACGCAGAAGTGACGGCCAGTCCGGTGTTGGACGTCCGGATCTAAGCCCGTAGGAGGAGACGGCAGGCAAATCCACCGTCTCATACTCCGAGAGGTGATGGCGAGGGCTCTGCCCGCAAAGTGGCCTTAATCATGCTGCCGAGAAAAACCTCTAAGTGAGTGCCGACGGGAGCCCGTACCGTAAACCGACACAGGTGGGTGAGGTGAGAATCCTAAGGTGCTCGAGCGAACCCTCGTTAAGGAACTAGGCAAAATGGCCCCGTAACTTCGGGAGAAGGGGTGCTCCAAAGTACGTCGGCGTCTTCGCGATGTCCGGCGGAATGGAGCCGCAGCGAAAAGGCCTGGGTGACTGTTTACTAAAAACATATGTCTCTGCTAAGCCTAAGAAGGCGACGTATAGGGACTGACACCTGCCCGGTGCTGGAAGGTTAAGAGGAGGAGTCATTCTCCGCTTCGGCGGAGGAGAAGCCCTGAATCGAAGCCCCAGTAAACGGCGGCCGTAACTATAACGGTTCGAAAACGTCCTTTTCTTCCGATTCGCTACCCCACGTTTCGCCCAAGCGGAACGCAAACAGGGCCGTTACAAAATCCGGCTATATGCTGGAACATCCGAGTATCTCCGGCTACACCGGACACCGTTGCTACGGTGACCGTCGTAACAATGTCGGAGTGCGGACAATCAGCAGGAAAGATCCCGCTGCAACACCAGCGGGAAATCCTCAGAGACTATATGCCGGACTGCCGTGCGACACATTCTGTGTCTCACGCAGAAGATATAGTCCGACCTCCATGGCGACATGGAGAGTCCCGGTCCGTGGCGGGCCGGGACCGGCGCGATCCGCAGTCGGGGTTGTGCTGTAACATCGTGCCTAAGGTAGCGAAATTCCTTGTCGGGTAAATTCCGACCTGCACGAATGGTGTAACAACTTGGGCGCTGTCTCAACGAGGGGCTCGGCGAAACTGTAGCAGCGGTGAAGATGCCGCTTACCCGTATCGGGACGGAAAGACCCCGTGAACCTTTACTATAACCTGGTGTTGGGTTTTGATGTGGCATGTGTAGCATAGGTGGGAGACTATGAGACCGGGTCGCTAGATTCGGTGGAGTCGCCGTTGAAATACCACCCTTGTTTCATTGGGATTCTAACCTAGAGCCGTGAATCCGGCTCGGGAACATCGCCAGGCGGGTAGTTTGACTGGGGCGGTTGCCTCCTAAACAGTAACGGAGGCGCTCAAAGGTTCCCTCAGGCTGTTTGGTAATCAGCCGTAGAGCGTAAAGGTATAAGGGAGCTTGACTGCGAGACTTACAGGTCGAGCAGGTGCGAAAGCAGGACTTAGTGATCTGGCGGTTGCACGTGGACGCGCCGTCACTCATCGGACAAAAGGTACTCCGGGGATAACAGGCTTATCTCCTCCGAGAGTTCACATCGACGAGGAGGTTTGGCACCTCGATGTCGGCTCATCACATCCTGGAGCTGAAGGCGGTTCCAAGGGTTCGGCTGTTCGCCGATTAAAGTGGTACGTGAGCTGGGTTTAGAACGTCGTGAGACAGTTCGGTCCCTATCTGATACGGGCGTAGGAAACTTGCGGGGAGCTGTCCCTAGTACGAGAGGACCGGGATGGACTGACCTCCGGTGCACCGGTTGTCGTGCCAACGGCATCGCCGGGTAGCCGCGTCGGGAAGGGATAAGCGCTGAATGCATCTAAGTGCCAAGCCCACCCCAAGACTAGGTTTCCCACTCTTCGGAGTCTGAAGGCCCCTGGAAGATGACCAGGTTGATAGGCCGTAGGTGTAAGCCCCGTGAGGGGTTCAGCCGAGCGGTACTAATAGGCCGAGCGACTTGACCGAATTAAAATTTCTAAGGATTCGCCAACGCGCACGACATCAGGAATACGCGAATCCTTGGGTGGTTTGATCGTAAACCAATCAAACGATCAGCAACATTCTCTTCCGGTATGAAGTTGTCAGCGAACGGATCGCGTTCTGTGATCCGATTGTCGCATTCAATTTTTCCGGTGGCTTTGGCGAGGGGGAAACACCCGTTCCCATCCCGAACACGGCAGTTAAGCCCCTCAGCGTCGATGGTACTGCGCGGGCGACCTCGTGGGAGAGTAGATCGTCGCCGGGAAGCTTTTGAACCCCCGTCCTGCAAAGGGCGGGGGTTTTTTTGTTGTATGAGGCGGCCGACTCCTATCCGCAGTCGGTTATGTCTTACTTTCGTCAGAGGGCTGGTAGTCCATATGAAGCGCGAAGAACTCATGTAGAGCGGTCTGCGCGCTCACCAAATCCTTCCCCCAGTGCGCGAGAAAACTGAATCGCCATTCCCAGGTGGCGCCGACAATGTAACCACTGTCAAAGAGATCAAGACCCTCTTTGACATCGCGATAGATATCAGAAAAATCGTCTGCGAGTTCTCCTCCCACCGGTTCCGGTAATCCGCCATCTTCAGCGTCTTCAAGGGGCGCGAATATCTGCCAGTAGAATTGGATGGGGAGGCCACCGAAGCGCCGGCAGACGGCGATGAGCGCTTCATTAGAGATGCGTCGATCCTCTGGCCAATCCTTGTCCCAGTCTATGTCCGGTAACTCGATCGCATGAAGATGCAGCTGGGTGAGAAGGCGCCGGGCGATGCGGATTTCCTCTATTGGTTGTCCCGGCTCGGATTCCACCCACTCGCAGTAGCGACGTGCCGCTTCGGCAAACCGCGCGATCTGCTCCGACTGAGAATCACTCAGAATGTCATCAGCCATCGTTCTCTCCCCTGACATGTAACTTGGACCAAGATGGCGCATGGAGCTTAAGAGCACAAGGTGGAAAGGCCGGATGGCCCGCCATTTATGGTGGGGAAGAACCGTGGCCGGATAAGGGACTACTGCGGAGACTTGAGCCGGGTGCCCATCTCCCTCAATGTGTGGCAGCGATCTGCGATCGCTGTCTGCCGAAGGCAGATGATGTCCGGCACATGAGGGAGAGACTGTTCGTGGTCCCGGGAGTTTCACCGTGAAGGATGCGGACCCTGTAAACTGCGATCACAGATCGCTGCCACACCGGGGAGCTCCCTAAGCCCCAGTTGGCCCTTGGCGAACCGGTTGTTTTCATTGTTGCGGCGCTGGCGCCGGATCGATAGGTTCTGGATATGGTTCGGATTCCGATCGATACGGCGCGTATCCGGGAGTTCTGCCGGGAGAATCACATCCGCAAGCTGGCCTTTTTTGGCTCGGTTCTGCGGGAGGATTTCACCCCGGAGAGCGATGTCGATGTCCTCGTCGAATTCGAGCCGGGGCACGTGCCCGGACTGAGATTCTTCACGATCGAGCGCGAGCTGTCTGGGATCATTGACCGCACGGTCGACCTGCATACACCCGGCTTCCTAAGCCGGTACTTCCGCGATGAGGTCATGGCGGAGGCGGAGGTGGCGTATGTCGCGGCGTGACGATCCAACCGGGCTGTGTTGCACGGGAGGCCGCGTCGGGCGGTAGAACGTCGCCGGGAAGTTCTTGGACCCCCGCTCCGCAAGGAGCGGGGGTTTTTTGTTGGGGAGTGTGAGGATCCGAGCTACTCATCTGAGGACAAAGGGCTTGACAGCCAGACATGAATCTGGCAAGATGGCATTCAAGCAGGGTGCTTGTTCTCGAGGCGAGGTATTGTGGGCAGACGCAATTACTGGCTCGACTTGTTCACCGCGGTCAGTTGGAAGGAATTCCTCGATGCCGGCGGCAAGGTTTCTGGCTTTTCAGAGAATCGTTGGAAGACCCTTCAGAAGGTCAAACCGGGTGATTACCTGCTCTGCTACTTGACCGGTGTCTCACGCTTCATTGGTGTTCTCGAAGTCAGATCTAAGCCATTTCAGGACACAAGGCAGATCTGGAAAGACAGCGTTTTCCCCAGTCGCGTCCGGGTGAAGATCGCCGCTGCACTTGATATAGACGAGTCCGTCCCTGTTAAGCAGTTAGCTGATCGGCTCAGTTGTTTTCAGGATCTCAAGAGTCCACATGCCTGGACTGGTCGTTTCCGGGGATCGCCTGCGAAATGGACCGTTGCCGACGGAGAAGCGGTTGTCGAGGCAATTTGGGAAGCGAAGAAGAACCCCGTAAGACGCCCTGTCGATAGGAGAGCTCTTGCATATCGACCCAAGGCCATAAGGAGCAAGATCGGTGCTGTCACGGTACCCGGAAAGGACGCGTCGAGCAATGATCAGCGCGAGACGGAGGCAACGCTGTCAGATCACCTGGAGATACAGTTTCTTCTCTATAGATTGGCACGGAGTATGGGAATCGAGGTCTGGATAGCAAGGAACGATCGAGGGCGCAAAGTCAAAGGCAAGAAGCTCGGTGATTATCCTGGGATCCGCGATGAACTGCCATTGAATTTCGATCAGGCAACAATTGGTACCATTGAGATGATTGACGTCCTCTGGTTGGACAAGAACGCCATCGTCGCAGCGTTTGAAGTGGAGAGTACGACGTCCATCTACTCCGGGCTCCTCAGAATGTCCGACCTCCTGGCAATGCAACCGAACATCAATGTCCCTCTGTTCTTAGTCGCGCCTGATGATCGCCGTGACAAGGTTTTTAGCGAAGTGAATCGTCCGACCTTCTCGAAACTGGACACGCCCTTGAGTGAGGTGTGCAAGTACGTCTCCTTCGCAACACTCCGTGAAAGAGCCTCTCAGTATGCGGATGTGATCCACTTGATGAAGCCTTTCGATTTCTTGGATTACCTTTCCGAAGCTTGCGCGGTCGAGGAGACTTAGGTCGGGCCACCCGTCGGAGGATCGCACTGCTGGATTCCCGTTTTCACGGGAATGACATCCTGGGTTACGTGATCTGCTCGAATTTGGAAGTAGTGCTCACTTCTTGCAGACCGTCCCCTCCGAATACCCCGCAAGCCGCGTCATAACCTCCTCGATCGTGCTTCCTCCGGACGTGAAGAGTTCCTCGATGTCCATCAGCTCGCCGAGAGTCCTCATCGCGTCTTCCACGAATTTGCGGTTCCGGGCCGGGGTGTAGTCCTCGAAGTGTTTCTCGACGTTCCCTTCGAGGTTGGCCTGGATGCTCAGCATCCGGACCGGTGTGTCACACGACAGATCGAAGTTGTCCAGATCGAGAGTCTTGATACGCGGTGAGGTGGCGGTGCGCCAATACGCGGTCAGGCTGTTGAGGTCGCAGACAAAGGTCCACTGTGTGTTGCCGCGGTCGAACTGTTCGAGAATCTTGAAACTGTAGTCGATGGCGGCGTCCCTTTCGGGATCGTAGTCGCGGAGCATCACCGCCGCGTGAAGGAAACGGGGCTGCTCGTTGTTGGACAGATCGATCAGTGAGTCACCGCCGAAACCCTTACACATGCCGAGGTTCTCGACTTCCCTGGCGTACCGTCTGTTGCAGAGCACCGGGAGCGGCAGATCGTCGCCCTGATACACCGTGACCGTGCTGTCCAAAAACTCGATCACCGCCGCGTTCCCCTGACGGTCCGCGGTGAAGAAATGCCACGTCCAGCCGTCGATCATCAAATCGTGCGCGCTTTGGACAACCTGGTCGACGGTCTCGAAATTGTCGAAGACGTATTGAATCCAGAGAATCATGAACATACGGGGTTTCGATTCATCCACGGGAAACTCGGTCGCGTCCAGAGACATCTCCCCGATAAACAGTCCGGCCTCGTTCATGCCGCCGTCGGGAAAGTCGCGGCAGAACGGATTGAATGTTACCGAGCCGTACTTGGAGACCCACTCCAGCGACGGGTTCGCTGCCGGTTTCCCCGAGAGAATCTCGGCGAACGAGACCGCTTTCTTGTGCACGCCGCGCTTGTTGATCACCACCGCCCCCGGAATATCTCCCGGCGGATTGCCGAGATTATGTCCGACCGTCAGGCTGTTGCCCTTCTTCAGCATGAAGGTCTGACACGGGAAAGCAGGGGAGACGGCCAGTGTGAGGGCGAGACAAAACAGGATCGGGATGAGAGTGGTTTTCGCGCGCAAGGGGCGCCTCCTCAGGGGGATTCCACCGGTGTGATCCCGGCTCAGTCTCACTACGCGCCCCAAGTCCGGAAGTTGCGCCGGCTCGCCGGTGGCCGGACGGTGCGACGGCCGGGCCGGCGGGCAGAAATCAGCGCCTGTCCGCAGAAAAAGAGGCCGTGGCGAATCCCTGCCCGGCACGGTATAATGATCGAGGGCGGCAACTGAAACCGGGGTCAATCGGCCCTGTTGCGTGCGGAAACGGGAACGTGACTTGGGCAAGTGAGTGGCGCGGAATCCTAACGCGGGGAAGAATGGTATGAAGAAGATCCTGTTGGCACTTATCCTGTTGGCGGCGAGCGCTCATCAGATCGCCGTCGCCGCCGACCGACTGGCGGTCCTGCCTCTGACCGGAAACGGGGTGGACGTCTCGACGTTGGAGACCGTTCGCATGCTCCTGCAATCGGAAATCAGGCAGTCGCAGAAGTACGAGGTGGTTCCGGAGGGCGAGCTTCTCCCTCTCTTGCGTGATCAGTTGTGTTTTGAGGCGGGTTGCGCGGTCCGAATCGGTGAGCGAGTGAAAGCCGCCAAGGTGGTGTTCGGCAGGCTGAACCGGCTGGGAGACAAGATCATCTTCCAGTATACCCTTGTCGATGTTCCCTCCGGGGAGACGCTCGTCAACGACAATCTGAGCGCCTATCAGATCGAGGACCTCGACCAGGTGGCGACGCGGGTGGCGGCCAGCATCGTCAACGAGGTGCCTGCGTCAAAAACGGTGAAGGTCGGGCTGGTGACTGAACAGGAGTCGCAGGTGTCGCGCACGCGCAAGGCGAGTTCCTCCTGGGGCATCGGCTTCGGGTACCTTTACCCGCAGCACGGTTACGACGATCAGGATCGTGTCTTCGTGTGGGATTTTCGCAGCGTCTACGAGATCCGGCACTTTGCGGTTGATGCCGTACTCGGTCTCCGCGAAGGGCTGGCGCTCAATATCGGTCTCATGTACCTCCCGAGTCTCAAGGACTTCACTCCTTATGCCGCGGCCGGCATCGGGTTCCACGCGGTCGCCCATGACAAGGGGTATAATGAGACCGGCGAGCACGGCGACGGCTTTGAACTCATTCTCAAGGGCGGCTTGTTGGCGTTCCGTACCTATGACTTTCGCGTCGTCGCGAACGTCGAATACACCACCGCATTCAACGACTACGACGATAACGCCATCGTACTGACCATCGGCGTGATGCGAGCGGGCAGAAGAGTCTTCGGCATCTTCTGACGGGGTATGCGCATTCGCGTGGAATGCACCGCGAAGTCCACTCTGCCGTTGCTGCCGAGTCCTGCGCGTCGTATCCTGTCGGCATGTCAGGCCTTGCCTACCACGATTACCCTGGAAGATGAGCGTCGGATCGATGTTTGAGATTCTCACCCTACTCGCCGGCGGGCTCGTGGCGGGCACGGTCGGCGGTCTTCTCGGGATCGGTGGCGGGGTCGTGCTCATGCCGATCCTGCGCTTCTTCGTGGGGCTTTCCCCGGCGCATGCCGCCGGTGTCTGCATTCTCGCCGTGTTCTTCACGACGCTGGGAGGCAGTTACCGCCACTACCGTCTGGGCAGCGTCAATGTCCGCTCGCTCGCCCCCATCATCCTCGCCGGCTTTGTGGCAACGGTGGTGTCCTCACTCCTGTTCCTGTACCTCACGACGAATGAGCGCTGGCTTGACCTGGGAATCGGCGTCGTCCTGTCCATCATTTCACTCCGTATGATCGCCGAGGGAATCCCCGGCCTGGTCCGGAAAAGGGGGAGAGAGACGATCGGTAACGCGATCGAGGGTACCCTGGCTCAGAAAGTGTCCGTCGGTTTCGTCGCGGGCACTCTGCCGGGGCTTCTCGGCATCGGCACCGGAGCCATTCTGGTACCGACCTTTGTGTACGTTTTCAGCGCCCCGATCAAGGTGGCGATGGCGTCCTCACTCACCTGTTTTTCCGTGAATGCGCTGACGAGTTCCGCGTTCAAGTACTGGCAGGGATTCGTGGATCTCAATCTGGCCTGGCCGATCTGTGTGGGTACACTTCTCGGCGCCAACCTGGGGGCGAGGCTCAACAGATGGTTCAGCTCCCGTGTTCTCAGGTTCATGTTCGGACTTGTCTTCTCATACGTAGCACTCAAATTCGTTTTGTCATTTATGAGGTCAGGGTATGAAGGATGAGGGTGCGCCGGGGATCCTCGAGCAAACGAGGATCCGGATCAGGGAGATCGCGCAGAAGGAGCAGTTGCTGCACGTCGATGTGACGGTCTTGGCCAAGCCGTTAACCCCGGAGGAGGCCATCGGACATCCGGGCCGGCGCGACTTCCCCATCATCATCGGCAAGGAGAGAGTTCTCGAGGCGGCCATACGGGGATCCAAAGGCCACGCCTATACCGATGCGCCGCGAGAGTTTCTGGGTGCACTGGACGATGTGCTGAATCTGGGACTGTCTTCAAATCAGAACCGGGCGATCTACGTGGCGACACTCAACGCGGTGCTGAACCATCTCGGGATGGTGGACAAGACGGTGCACTGCCGGGACGAAGATCCCGAGGAATGTGCGTTGGAGATCGCCCAGGTCCTGTCGGAGAAGCACGGCAGTACAGACGTTGGGCTGATCGGACTGAACCCGGCAATCGCGGAGCGGCTGATTGATACTTTCGGCCCGGACCATGTGCGCATCACGGACCTGAGCGCGGACAACATCGGCGAACGCCGCTTTGGTGTGGAAATCTGGGACGGCAACAAACGCACGGAAGAACTCATTGATGTGTCGGCGGTCATCGTGATCACCGGCACTACGCTGGTCAACGGCACGTTCGACCACATCATGAACCGGATCCGCGCCCAGGGCAAAGAGTACATCGTCTACGGCGTGACGGCCGCCGGTGTCTGTCACTTGTCCGGCCTCCGAAGAGTCTGTCCCAAGGGGAGAACCTGACGTGAAACCCGAACAACAAGCCCTCTTCACTGACGCGATCCAACGCGAGGCCGCTCTCCGCTTCGGTCTGGAATCGGACAACATCACACTGCTCGACGGGTTCGAGAACTTTATCTGTGAGTGTTCCCGCAACGGCACGCCATACATTCTCCGCATCAGCCACACCGCGCGCCGCTCGGTGAACGGGACCATCGCCGAGCTCGACTGGATCGACTATCTGGCGTCGCACCGTGTTCCGGTCTGCGTCCCACGGCGCTCGACAGCCGGATCATTGGTCGAAGTCATCGACGGAGACGATTGCGGCTTCATCGTTGTGGCTTTCGAGAAGGCGCGCGGCGGATTGGTGCGGCGCGACGATCAGACCCCGGCGATGGCCGTGAATCGCGGCCGGCTTCTCGGTCGGATGCATGCCCTGACGCGCAGTTACGAACCGTCCCAGGGACATCCCCGACGGCATCACTGGTACGACGACGATGACTTCGTCAACTACGCAGACTACCTGCGCCCGGACGATACGGTCGTCAGAGAGCGGCTCGCCGATCTGATCGCGCAACTGCGGTCGATCCCGGTGCACAACGGCAACTACGGCCTGATCCACATGGATGCGCACACCGGCAATATCTTTTTCGACGGCGACGCGCCGACGCTGTTCGATTTCGACGATTGCGCGTATGACTTCTTCACCAGCGACATCGCGATCTCCCTGTTCTACAGGATTCTCTTCCCGCCGCCGGAATATGAGCCGCGCGCGTACGCGGCCGAGTTTCTCCGCCATTTCCTCGCCGGATACCAGGAGGAGAACGAACTCGATTCCGGTTGGTCCGAACTCATGCCGCTGATTCTCAAGCGCCGCGAGATCATCCTCTACGTGGCGATTCACCGCGGCATGGACATGGAGAATCTCGATGAGTGGTGCACGCGCTACATGGACGGGCGACGGGAACGCATCGAAGACCATGTGCCCTATTGCGATATCGATTTTGCCGCATGCGCCTGACGGCGGCCCCTGTGGGGTGGTCACCCGCCATGTGACCCGGCCGGAGACGTGATGGCAACGCGTTGCACACACCGCCAGATTGCCTGAATTTCGCCGCTTTCGCCTCCGACAGTAATATATGGGAGGAGGTCAGGGTGATTAAGACGGAAGCGATGCTGGAAAACGTAGCACTGGTGGACCGTCATCTGGCGGCGGCGGCGGCCAGCGACGTCGATGCGATGATTGCCGACTACGCCGAGGATGTGATCCTCTACACACCGCGTGGGCCGATCAAGGGGCGTTCCGCCCTGCGTACCTACTTCGACATCTTCTTTGCCGAGAACCAGATCGACGGGACCAGGAACGGGAACCGGACGTTACTCCGGCGGGACGTAGACAACGATGTCGTCTACGTCGTCTGGGGCGCCGATGGCGCGGCTCCCGTGGCGACCGACACATTTCTCATCCGTCACGGCAAGATCCGGATTCAGGCATCGACGTCCCACATGACCGGTTGATCCCGCTGCCGCGGGGTCGGCCGCATTCACACACGGGGGTGAGCCAGAGCGTGCGGGCCGCGAAAGGCCTGTAGGGCGCTGGGGTCCGTCCGCTCCGTAAGCCGCGATGGGCCGGCGTGTTGACGGCGGCCGGGCCGCCGGGGGGCTCTTGCAGTCGGTCTGCTTTCCCACTTCACGATTCCCGCCGAGGCTCTTCTAGCCGGCCCCCCCGCACGGTCCTTAGCGTTTGCCTCGCGCACCGCCATCGCTTAGGTTTCCAAAGCGAGCCCGGCCACCGGTCCGAATCAGGCGGGCATACGCGAGAGTCCCGGGAAATATCGGGAACGCGAGCCCATTGCTCCTCGCGGGGAGTAGTGGGCTGGACATTCCGTGTCGGAAAGTCCTGATCGGCGTACGCAGTTCGAACCAACAAAGGAAGATACTCGGGAGCGTCGCGTTCCCGAGTCACGGCCTGCTCCGGAGACTGGCGATTATGCAGAATCCCCGCTTCTACGTTGTCATCTTCCTGATCTGCTTCGCCACGCTGGTTTTCGAGTTGTCGTTGGTCCGGCTTTTCTCCGTCATCATGTTCTATCACTTCGCCTTTCTGGCCGTCTCCCTGGCGCTCTTTGGACTGGGTGCGGCCGGGCTATACGTGTTTGTGTTCAGGCGGCGCTTTTCCCCGGCCTCTCTCGAACGTACCGTCATGAGTGCCTGTATCCTCTTCGCCCTGGCGGTACCCGGCGGCATGGCGATCATCCTGCGCATACCTATCGCCCTCAACTACTCGGGGGGGAACATAGTACGACTCTTCGTCATCTACTTCGCGTCCCTTATCCCCTTTCTGTGTTCCGGTCTGGCCATTTCGGTGATTCTCTTTCATCGCGCCAACGATATATCGCGACTCTACTTCTGGGATCTCACCGGAGCGGCTCTGGGTGCGATGTGTACTGTTCCCCTGCTCAACGCGATCGGTCCGATCGACGCCGCTCTGGTGACCGCTGCGGTCGCCGCGGTCGCCGCCGTCCTGGTGTCGCCCGGCGCACGGACTGCGGGGAGATGGCTGGCTTACGCGGTCCTGGCGGCGACGATCCTCCTGCTGTTTGGAAACGTCAGCACCGGTTTTCTCGATCTACAATCCCACAAGGGTCTCGGGAAGGAAAACGTAGTATTCGAAAAGTGGAACTCATTCTCCCACGTCTGTGTCAGAGAGTTCCCCGACCAACCCCGGATGGCGGCGATCATCATCGACGCGGACGCCCGCACGTACATTCTCCAGGAACCCTTCAGGACGATGACGCGGGCTGAAATCAGGGAGATCGTGGGCCCGCAGTGGATCAGCTCGATACCGAATGTGCTCCTGGATGAAGGGGAGGTTCTGATTGTCGGACCGGGCGGGGGAATGGACGTGGTGTTCGCCCTTGCGTGGGGTGCCAGGCGCATCGATGCCGTCGAGATCAATCCCATCATCATCAACGATATCATGCTGAAGAGTCATCGATTGTATTCCGGCGGCCTCTACAATCGCCGCGATGTCGACGTTCATGTGGCTGAGGGCCGCGCGTTCATCCGTCGTTCTGAGAAACGCTACGACATGATTCAACTCGCCCTGGTGGACACGTGGGCGGCAAGCAGCGCCGGGGCGTTCAGTCTCACCGAGAACAACCTCTATACCGTCGAGGCGTTCCGGGACTACCTGACGCACCTCACCCCGGACGGCGTCTGTGCCGTGACCCGATGGCTGTTTCCGAAGCCGCGCCAGGCGTTGCGCGTGATGACGACCATGATCGCCGCCGCCACCGAACTCGGAATCGCCTCGCCGGCGGATCACATCGCGGTCGTCGCCTGCAACGCTCCGGGAATGCGGGAGGAGATGGCGACGGTCATCTTCAAGTCCTCCCCGCTGTTGCCTCAAGACATGGCGGCCCTCAAGGATCAGCTAAGCCGCGGCGCGGGGCGTGTGGTCTACTCCCCGTTCGATCGTACCGACAATGCTTTCTCCGACTATGCCCGTGCCGCCGACAGGGAGCGCTTCTACGCAGACTATGAATTCGACGTTAGGCCGACGGTCGACAACCGGCCGTTCTTCTTCAACACGGTCCGGTTCGCGGAGCTTGGCGGCATTCTGCGTCTGGAGCGCGACTCGCAAAAGAATAACCTCTGCATTTTCAATCTCGGTATTCTCAGCGCTCTGTCAGTCGTTGCGGTCGTTCTCTGTTTCTTCGGGCCGCTGCTGTCCGGCCGGGAACGCCGTTGCCTCAGGGAGACACCGGGTGCCGTGCGCCAGATGCTGTACTTCGTCTCGATCGGGCTGGG
Organism: Acidobacteriota bacterium; assembly: GCA_035528515.1. Taxonomy (GTDB): domain Bacteria; phylum Zixibacteria; class MSB-5A5; order WJJR01; family WJJR01; genus DATKYL01. The sequence continues at coordinate 15,459 of DATKYL010000323.1, forward strand.
GTTCATCCTGTTGGAGATGGCGCTCATGCAGAGCTTCGTTCTCTATCTGGAACATCCGGTCCACGCGCTGGCCGTTGTCCTGTCATGTCTGCTCGTGTCCGCCGGAATCGGATCGTACTTCACCAAACGGTTCGATGCTCTGTCCGGCCGACGCTATGGGCTGATTCTGTTCGCCGGTATCGCAGCCGTCATCCTTGTGGAGTTGTTCGTGCTGCCGCCGGTACTCGCGGCAACCTACGGATTCTCCTTCGCGGTACGTGTCGGTGTGAGTGTTCTCGCCGTCTTTCCTCTTGGCTTCCTGCTGGGCCAGCCGTTTCCTCTGGAGATCATGTACGTCGAACGACGATCCCGCGACCTGGTCCCGTGGGCTTGGGGACTCAACTGCGCGGCATCGGTTCTCGGTTCCGTGGCCGCCGTGGTGATTGCGATGGTGTGGGGATTCACTGCGGTGATCGCCGCCGGTTTCGGCGCCTATCTGCTCGCGGCCGCGACTCGATCCTGGAGAGCCCGGGAATCAGCGTGATGGTGTGCGGCAACCTCCGCCGCGTACTCCGTCGCAGAATCGGGCCGCGATTTCTGCAGGGGAACCTCCCTTTACGGGCACACCCCAAAGTTGGACGACCTCGGTACTATATTAAGCGTGTAGCGTGGTCCATAGGGGCCATATCTTAGAATCAGTTTCATAACCGGTTTGTGATGTCTTTCAAGGGTTGGATCGGTGGCGGAGGTCACGGAGCCCCTAGTTGGGCGGTTATGGAGGCCGCCTCCGCCCGAAAGGCCAGGTCCTGGGCTTTCCAGAGGGTCGGAGCAAGGTCTGTGGGGTGGCCCATCAACCGTGACTTCCCCCGGTCGTCACCGCGACTCGCAGGCGTGAGACTTCATAACCACTTGGAATCCAACAAGAAAAGGGTCATGAAACTGGTTCTAGTACCGTCCATCAGCAGAGGAAACTCTTGACTCCCGTCCTGTTCTCGGAGCAGCTTGTCATGTTGTAGTTCGGGTCGTCTGTGTGACCATAGTGGCGGGTTAGAATCCGGGTAGCCGGTACCGGCCGGCGGAGACCCTGCAATTTCCGTGCTCGCACGCCCCATCAGCGCCGTCCGTCGCGTGACCGCCGCCTTTCGGCCGCGTCGGCTATCGATACCGTGGGGGAGGTGGCACCGCTCAATCAGGCAGTTCCCACGTCGAGCCGACGTGGATTTCGGCTGCCTGCTGTTGGCGTTTACGCGACAGGAGGAACAGACATGTCCTCGATCTTGAGGTGGTTGTGCTACGCCGCCATTCCCGTCCTCATTCTCGTGCTGGCCACTCCGTGTCGGTGCGATACCGTGTCCCGCATTGTTCTCCGCGACAGCACGGTCTACCATGACGCCGAAGTCGCCTTTGACGACATCTACAAGACCGTCGAAATCAAGGCGGGTGACTGGAAACGCACGGTCAGTATCACCGACATTGCCGCGATATTCGATACGACCGGCCAGGATGTGACCGGTAAGTACCTGGGGGAGTATTACCGCGCGCCGGGCGACACGGTGTCTGCTGATGCGGACGCGGCGGGCTTCGTTTTGCCCGATGTGCGTATCCACCGGTTTCCCTGGAATTTCGGTCTGCATTCCAGCGGGAATTTCAGCATTCCTTTGGGGGATTTCTATGAGGGAATCAAAGCGGGAGTCGGGTATGGCTTCGAAATGACCGTGCCCGTTGCCCGGAACATCGCGGTCCGCGCGTTCGTCTCCCGATCCGGGATGAGAGACGACCTCGACGTTCCCGCGTCGGAGTACATCGTCCACGAGGACGATTTCGGCATGAGTGTGTGGCGCTACGTTCTTGCCGCCCAGTACCACGAATGGCCGCGCTGGAAGACAGGCGGACGGGTCATGTACTACCTGTACTCCGGCTTGGGAGCCATTAGCCACAAGACCACCGGCCACATGCTGATCGAGGAACGCGCCACAGGCAACCTGCTGATGATCGAGGGCTCCGGAGAATCACTCACCAAGTTGATCGTCAGCGAGGGTTTCGGGATCGTCGCGAAAGTGTCCCGCAACCTGGGGGTCGAGGCGAAACTCGCGCTGGATCTGGTCTTCGTGGGTGCCCGGGAAGATCCCGATTACTTCACCCCTTATGGGAATGTTGAGCAAGCCCTGATCATCGATTTCCAGATCGGTCTTGTCCTTCTTCTCTGAGAGAGTGACAGTCCACACGGTCTGCGCAGGGCGCGGGCTGTCCACTATGACCGGATCGTGACGAGGGCGTGTTGAAACGGAGAACAGGTTGACCCCCGACCCAATGTGCCGGACCAGGGGGTCGGACAGAAGGGGAGGAGAATCATGTCCATGACGCGACGAACCACCATGCTCGTAGTCCTCTTTGGCTCTCTGGTTGTGACGGGCTGCACCAAATACAAGGTCACGCAGCCGTTGTCTGAACCGATCGACCGTGCCGCGGCGTGCACCATCGGCCAACTCGAGGACAGGCTGCCTCCGGACACAGAGGACGAAGACAAGCCACCGCTGGAGGACATCGATAAGTTCGCAGGCTACCTGCGGGCCGAATTGGAGAAACGAAACATCTTCGCGCAGATCAACACGTGGGACAGCGAGGCAGAGTACGAGATCAACGGCGCCATTCTGACTTATCGACGTGGGAGCGGCGCCGTGCGGTTCCTTATCGGCTTCGGCTTGGGGAACGCCGAGGTAACGGTGGAGTTGCATCTTAGAAATCGCACCACGGGAGCGACTCTCTTCTCAGGGAACTTTAAGCGCAATGTTTCCAGCGGGATGGAATCCGGAATTGAAATGTACAAGAGGATCGCGAAGGACTTCGCCAAGGAACTCGACAAGCAACTGAAGCAGATTGAGAAGGGGTAGCGCCCCGCGACCCTCACCCGCCGACCGACGTGGACCTGATTCGGAGCCTGCGACAGAAGGTTGGTTTCTCCCCGTCCGGTTATCCGTCTCCGGACCGGGATGTCATCCGCGGTGGTTCATTCCGGGCCGGACGCTCACCGCGCGCGCCAGATCCCCAGCGCGCGCCGAATCACATCCAGTTGCCCCAGATGATACGCGTTGTGATCGGCGACCGGCAACGCCTCGCGCAGAAGGTACAGGACATGTTCGCGTAGTGCCTTGTCCGTCATTGCTTCCACACGTCTCCGGGTCAATCTACGGTGCTGTTTTCTCCGGCCAGAACTCGGCCACCGTCTCATGCAGGAGCTGATTGAATCCCGCCGGATCGATCAGGTGCGGGAAATGACCGGTACCCGGCATGATCTTAACCGCAAACGACGACGCCACACGGCTGTTTGCCTCGACATTGGTCGGATACGAATCCGAGTTGATGCAGCGGAGTGGAACACGCACCGTCCTGAACGCGCCTTCATAGTCGTAGCCGAAGAGATGCTCGAACGACCCGAGGGCGATCGCCTCCGGAGCGGACGCCAATTGTGTCGACACGCGGTCGGCCAGAATCGAGTCGGCGGTGGCGGGGAACATGCTCCGGACGAACTCGTAGGTCGTCGCCGGAAAATCGGCCTCGAACTGCTGGATGAACCCCGCGATCTCCTCGTCGGTATATTGATGCTCGAGATTCTGCAGATTGTCCACCCCGACCAGTGCAACAACTCGCTCCCCCAGACGCCGGGCGGCCTCGATCATGACCGCGCCACCCATCGAGTGGCCGACCAGGATCACCTCGGGCAAGTCCAGCTTTGCGACGACCGCCGCCACATCGGCGCCGTACGCTGCCATCGTCCATTCCGCCCGGTTCGCACCCGACGCGCCGTGCCCCGCCAAATCGAGGGTCACGACTTTGTACATCGGGCTGAAATGGGCCGCCTGGCCGGCCCAGTGGGCGCGATCGCACGACCAGCAGTGCACGAACACCAGCGCGCGGTCCCCACTCCCGCGCACGTCATACCGGATCAGGACGCTGTCCTCGGAAAGAACGCTGTCGACGACAAGCGCTGCCGCAGTTGGCGCCTCGGTTCTGGTCTCCTGCCGGCAGGCGGTCACGATCAGAAGCAGCGACACGGCCGCAGCCACAACCACGGCCCTCGGGTACCTCCGCCCGCCCGCCGGAGCGTGAGCAGGTGCTCCGCCGCCGGATTCGATTCTGGAATTCTGGGTGTTCATCTTACCTCCACCGTTCTGGCGAGCATTCTAGGTCGGTCGGCAAGGGCGCGCAATCACTATATGTCAGGAGCCTCTGCTCCGGTCAAAGCGTGAAACTTCATGTTGACAGCCTCCCGGAACAGGGTCATGTTGGCCGCGTCAGAAAGGAGGTGGTCGTATGAAACGACTGATCCGTGCCGCCGCAGCCCTGACCATCATCGCTTCACTGGTAGGGTGTGCGGCACACACGCATGTGGTGGGACGAGGCGGCGGTGACCCGTACGACGGCCAGACGATCGAGAAGCGGCAGTGGTACATCCTCTGGGGTCTGGTGCCGCTCAACGAGGTCAACACCGATGAGATGGTCGGGACGGCGGATGACTACACGATCGAGACCGAACAGTCGGCGCTCGATGTGATCATGAACATCTTCACCGGCATGGTCACAATCTACTCGCGGACCGTGACGGTGGATCTGCCGCCGCCGGGGACCGCGCAAGAGACCGCAGCGGCTCCCGATCCGACGGTGGCCGATGTCGAGCGGGAATCGACTGCAATGGCGCAGCCGCCCGATAAGTAGGGCGCAACATATTTCTGCGCATGACACAGCAGCGTCGCGGAGCATTGTGAGCCGCGCGGAAACCGTTATCGTCCGACTGGTCGTCGGCGTCAGCATGATAGTGCTGCCGACGGTCGCGCTCTGGTGGGCCACGGCCGCAATCGGGATGACGTTCGCCCCCTCGCTCGGCGATGACGTGATCAAAGCCGCGACCGCCGTCGGCTTCGGGATCGGCATCCTGCTGCTGATCACCCGATTGCGGAGCTGGGTCGGTCGTTTCTATACCGCCAACATCACCTACATGCTCCTGCTCTACTTCGCCTGGTCGGCCCTTGTCACGACATCCCTGATGGGGCTGCCTCTCGGCAACCTCGTGACCGGCACTGCTGCGGGTTTCTACGTAGGCCGCCGGCACCATCATGCCCGGCAAACGCGCGACGTGCTCAGGGCCCGCGCTCGCCTGATCGGATTCGCCACTGCGGCGGTCACAGGCATCTGGGCCGTGTGGATTGGGATATTGGCACTACGCGAGAAGATTGTGGCGGAGGTATTGCAGGCGGCGCTGGGCATGCGGCCCGCGGCCCTGGCGGGCTGGCCGGGGATTGCCATGGTCCTGGCCGCGAGCGTGCTTCTCTGTCTCATTCAGTACTGGTGCACCTTGGCGGCCGCCCGCTTGGCCCACCGACAGGATGGCCCCGCAGCCGCACCGCACGAGTGAACCGGTGGCATAAGGGAACCCGCGTTGTGTCGGCCGTCACACGGTGGAAGACGCCGGATTCAGAGGGAAGGCCGGGACTCCGATACATTCACACGAGGGGTCTCTCGAGGAGGAAGGGAAGATGCGCAAAGCCATTCGGTATCTCAGTGTCCTTGCGACCGCGATAATGCTCACGGCCGGCTGTGCCGGAACCGTCGTCGTCCGCGAGGCGCCGCCGCCGGCGCGGGTGGACGTACGCCCACCGCGCCCGGGGCCGAGAGCCGCCTGGATCGATGGCCACTGGAAATGGAACGGCCACCAGTACACCTGGGTCTCCGGACACTGGGACAGAAACCCGAAAGGTAGCTGGGTCGCGGGACACTGGAAGAAGACACCGCGCGGCCATGTCTGGGTCAAGGGGCACTGGAAACGGTAGCACAATCGGGCACCCCGAAATCCCCACTGCACCACGATCATAGCGTACCGCGGATCGCGGCGCCAAAGAACCGTGGCGCCTGCCGACTCATCCAACATATTATCCCGACCGGCGACCTCCGCGGTCTGCCGATCGGGGTATGACAGTCCACTCAATCAGAGAATTTCTCGGCCTCAGGCGGAGCATCCTTGGCCTCCTCGGGATGGTCATTCTCGTCGGTCTCGGCGAGAAGATGGCCGAACGATTCCTGCCCATCTATCTCATGGCCCTCGGTGGCGGACCGATCGTGATCGGTCTGCTCAACGGCCTCGACAATCTCCTCTCCGCCCTCTATTCGTTCCCCGGCGGGTATCTTGCCGATCGGCTGGGAACGCGCCGCTCTCTCGTCGTCTTCAATCTGATGGCGATGGTGGGATTTCTCATCGTCGTACTGATTCCCACCTGGCAGGCGGTCATTGTCGGTGCGGCCCTCTTCCTCTCGTGGACCGCGATCTCGCTCCCGGCGACGATGGGTCTGGTGGCGCGGGCGCTGCCCAGCGCCAAGCGCACGATGGGTGTGAGCATGCACTCGCTGGTGCGGCGCATCCCGATGGCGTTGGGGCCGGTGATCGGCGGCGTCTTCATCGGCATCTGGGGGGAGCGCGACGGCGTGCGTCTCGCCTTCGTTGTTGCGTTGGTCCTCGCCGCGGTTGCCCTGGTCATTCAGCAGCGGCTGATCGAAGACGATCGGCCGGCCGCCGACGCGCGCAGCCGCCCCGTCGCCGAGAAGAACCCACTCCGCATGTGGCGTCTGATGCCGCCGGCGCTGCGTCACCTGCTGGTCGCCGATATTCTCATCCGATTCGCCGAGCAGATCCCCTATGCGTTCGTGGTGGTCTGGTGCATGAAGGTGATCGCCGCGCCGATCAGCGCGGTCCAGTTCGGGATGCTGACGACGATTGAGATGGTCGTCGCATTTCTCATCTACATCCCCGTGGCCTGGCTGGCCGACCGGGGGAGGAAAAAGCCGTTCGTGGCCGTGACGTTTGGGTTCTTCACCCTGTTTCCTCTGGTGCTGCTGGTCAGCGATTCATTCTGGATTCTGGCATTCGCATTCGTCGTCCGTGGTCTCAAGGAGTTCGGCGAACCGACCCGCAAGGCGCTGATTATGGATCTCGCCCCCGAAGAGCGCAAGGCGGGGATGTTCGGGTTGTACTATCTGGTTCGCGATGTCATTGTCTCATTCGCCGCGTTCGGCGGCGCGTTCCTGTGGCAGGCGAGCCCGGCGGTGAACTTTCTGACCGCTGCCGCCTGCGGGTTGATCGGGACATTGTGGTTCATCTGGCGCGGGCGGGATCTGCCCGCGCCGATGCGCCCGAGTAACAGTTGATGGGGAGAATTGCGCTATGACTGACTCAAACCGCTGTGCCGACTATTCCGGCTACGCGCCCTGGGTCTGCGCGATGCTGGACGAGTACGCGCGGGCGATCCGTGATCTCGAAGCTGTGGTGGGTGCGATCCGCCCGGAACAGTATCTGATGTCGACCGAGTTGTCCGATGAAGAGTTCCCCGACATTCGTGCGATCATGGAGCACGTGGTCGGCGCCGGAAATCGATACGTCGATTACATCGAGAGCGCTCTCGACGGCACTGATGTCACCAGACGGGAGCACGCCTACGCCTACGATACACCGTCAGCGGCGCTGGCCTCGCTCTGGCACGCTTATGAGCGCATGATCCGCGTGCTGGCGCGCACCGTCGGGCGTACCGACGATGAACTCGCACAGCTTGAAGTCCTCACGCGATGGAAACAGAACTACGACATCGAGCAGATGTTGGAGCACGCGATCGTCCACATCCTCAGGCACCGGCGTCAGATCGAACGCTGGCTGGCGGCAGGGTCCGACGGATAGTCGAGGGTGGTGCGCGAGACGATCGGCATGGGAGTGCCGCGGAGTGTCCACCCAGCGCCGGAGACTGGAGGATATAGGTCATGCACGGAGGAATCGACAGTGCACTCTGGCACGATTACTCGCCATCGCTGCGGGCCATCCTCGATGAGTACGCCCGTGCCGTCGGAGAACTCGGCGATGTACTATCCTCGATTCCAGCCACGCGCTATACCGCGACCACATCGCTGTCCGACGATTGCTTCCCGAACATCAAGACCATCTGCGACCACGTGATCGGGTGTATCTACCTGTATGCCGACTATATCGAGGATGCCCTTGATCAGACGAACAGAGGGACCCGCGAACATGGATTCAGCTGCGCCACACTTGCTGAGGCGGCAGTCTCACTGTGGCCCGCCTTTCAACGGACCGTGAGCGTGCTCTCACGGATCAAGGGCTATGGTGACGAGGAGCTGGAGGCGGTTCGGTTCACAACGCGCTGGGAGCAGCCCTACGACATCGAGCAGATGTTGGAGCACGCTATCGTCCACATCCTCAGGCACCGGCGTCAGATCGAGCGCTGGTTGGTGGTCGGGTCGTCGATCTAATGTGTTGTTGCGCAAACGGTTGGTCTGTCGCGGAGGCGTCTTTGCCACAGCGGCGTGGTTCGAGTGCACTTCGGCGGATCGCCTGTTTCCCCGGTTGCGCGGACGACGCTCATTCGTATAATCGAGAAGGTGGTTATGCCGCGGGAGCGCCGGATCAGTTTCCTGGCGGCGGGTTGCCGGATGATCGGTTCTTCCGCGTAAGGTGGGTCTGATGAATCGTAGCGTGGCCTTTACCGTCATTCCGATTGGCGTTGTCGCCCTTCTGGTCGGCGGGCTCGTCATCGGGCGCTGGCTGATGCCGGCGCCGGGGGTGAGCCCCGGCGGCGACGCAACCAGCCCGCCCGATGGACAGTCGGCGGCGACGGCCGTGCAGGTTCCGCTGCCGCTGCGAGAGGCGGAACGATCCGGTCGTGTCGGCTTCGCCGACGTGGCCGAGCGGGTCACGCCCGCGGTCGTCAACATTTCCTCGGAACGCATCGTGACCACGCAACGCCGTGTACCGACACCGTTCGGTTGGGATCCGTTTTTCGAATTCTTTGGGCGCCGTCGTTACTCCGTGCCCCAGCACCGCCGCGAGACATCGCTCGGTTCGGGCGTGATCGTGAGTGCCGACGGGGTGATTCTGACCGCCAATCACGTGGTGGAGGGCGCGCAAGGGGTCGCTGTGACGCTGGCTGACGGGAGTCAGATTCCGGCCACCATCCTGGGAACCGATCCCGCAACCGATGTGGCCGTCCTCAAGGTCGATGCCCACGATCTGCCCGTGGTGACGCTGGGTGACTCGGACTCGGCTCGGATCGGCGACGTGGTTCTTGCGTTCGGCAATCCCTTCGGGATCGGCCAAACGGTGACGATGGGCATCGTCTCCGCCACCGGCCGTT
>DATKYL010000324.1:0-7685 GCA_035528515.1 Acidobacteriota bacterium
TTCAGGAATTTCGTGTAGCGCTTGTTCTTCGGGGCTCCGCGTTTGACCGCGAGGAGTTTGATCGCGCCTTCGTATTCATCGCCGCTCTCGTATTCCTTGATCCCGTCCGCCACGAGCTGGCCGGTGATCTCGGTCTGGCGGCGCATCAGGCGTTCGACCAGCCCGCGCATCTCGACATAGCGTCCCATGTCGGTGCGTCCGGTCGGCCCGGCGATGATCAGCGGCGTCCGCGCCTCGTCGATCAGGACCGAGTCGACCTCGTCGACGATGGCGAAATGGAAGGGGCGGTGCACCCGGTCCTCGGCACGGATCGCCATGTTGTCGCGCAGGTAGTCGAACCCGAATTCATTGTTGGTGCCGTAGGTGATGTCGCACAGGTACTGGTCGCGACGGGTCGGCGGGTCCATGTCGTGCTGGATACAGCCGACCTTGAGGCCGAGGAACTCGTAGATCAGCCCCATCCATTCGGAGTCGCGCTTGGCGAGGTAATCGTTGACGGTGACGAGATGAACGCCTTTGCCTTCGAGCGCGTTGAGATAGGTGGGCAGGACGGCCACCAGGGTCTTGCCCTCACCGGTGGCCATCTCCGCGATCTTGCCCTCGTGCAGCACGACACCGCCGATCAACTGGACGTCGTAGGGAACCATGTCCCACGTTGCCTTGATACCGACAACCTCATAGGCCGTGCCCACGAGGCGGCGGCAGGCGTCCTTCACAGCGGCGAACGCCTCCGGCAGGATGTCGTCGAGCGTCTCCCCTTCGCCGAGGCGCCGTTTGAACTCCTCGGTCTTGGCGCGCAGCTCCTCATCGGAGAGGGCGGCGTAATCCTCGAAATACTTGTTGATCGTCTCGACGATCGGGCGGATGCGTTTGACATCGCGCTCGTGTTTCGAGCCGAAGATCTTGGTCAGGAGTTTTTCGATCGTTTCAATCATGGGTCCTACGATCCCGCTGGGTTTCTCCCGAGTCCCGCATCGGGGAATCAGCGGGGGCGCCAGGCGAGGGCGCCTGGCTTACACTGTGGGTTATGTAATTCCGCCGGTCATTTCCCGAGTTCCTGAGCGGGGAATCAGCGTGTACGCCAGGCGCCCTCGCCTGGCGCGCGGCGGCACGATGCGTCCATTCCCGCGACTTTGTCAATGGACCTTTCTCCTCATCCTGAAGCCAGAAGCGAGCACTCGACCATTTCCACAGAGTGGCTTCGACCACCAGCCCCGCACGCACAGGGTTCTCGTGAACGTAATTGATCTTCGTCAGAAAGATGCTCTCAGTGGTCAACACAACGTCATCAAACCGTGGGACCCAAATCCCATGAAGATCAGGGAACAGTTTGTGAGACACAAGCGACTTGAACTGTTGCATCATTCTGGAGATTCCAGGTCCTCCCTCACCATGTCCCGCAATCAGGTGGACGTGATCAAGCATGATACAATATGCGATTAGAGCAGTTGATGTCGTCGCCGAGGTGTGAAACAAGATGTCTTCGACCTCATCGCGCACGCGCGGAGACTCGAAGAGCTTCCGCCACTCTCTCAACATCGTCGTGAGAAAGAACGTTGTCGGTCCTGCAATTCCTGACCGGTATCTGGTTGGCATATCCCCTGCCTGAGTGTGCCAGGCGAGGGCGCCCGGCATGCACTGCAGTTGGCTTATTCCCTACCCAAGTGCGCCAGGCGAGGGCGCCTGGCGTACACTGTGAGTCACGATCCACTCCCGGGCCCGTCGACGAGCCCGTAGCCCTCACTCGCTAAAACTCCGTTCGCCCTTCCAGGGCGCGGATGACCGTGTTGGCATCGGCGTACTCGACATCGCCGCCCATCGGCAGGCCGCGCGCGATGCGCGTGACCGACACGCCGAGCGGTTTGAGGACCTTGGCCAGATAGTGCGCGGTGGTCTCGCCCTCCGAGGTCGGATTGGTGGCGATGATCACTTCCTTGACGCCGTCATTCTTGATGCGCACCACCAGCTCGCTGATCTTCAGATCCTCCGGCCCGACACCGTCCAAAGGCGAGAACACACCGCCCAGTACGTGATACACGCCGCGGAACGATCCGGCGCGCTCGAACGCGACGACGTCATGCGGTTCCTCGACCACGCAGATCATCGAGGTATCGCGTTCGACCGACCGGCAGATCGGGCAGGGATCATCGTCGGTGACATTGAAGCACCGCGAACAGAAGACGATCTTCTCCTTGACCGCGACAATCGCCTGTGCCAGGGCGTGCGCCTGATCGGCGGGCGCCTGCATGACGTGATAGGCCATGCGGTAGGCGGTTTTTCGGCCGATTCCGGGCAGCCGGGCAAACTCATCGATGAGTTGTTCGAGTGTCGCCGAGGTGTTGGCCATCGAGTGGTCCCCCCTTCCCCCTTGGTCGCACGGTCTTTAGACGCCCAGGCCGGGGAGCGGCAGGCCGCCGGTCAGCTTCGCCATGCTCTCCGTCTGCAATTCGGCCGCCTTCTGCTGCGCCTGGTTCACGGCGGCGACGATCAACTCCTCGAGCATCTCGACGTCGTCGCGGTCGACCACTTCGGGATCAATCTTGACTTCGAGGATGTCGCGCTTGCCGTTGGCGGTCACGCGGACCATGCCGCCGCCGGCCGACCCTTCGACCGTTACTTCTTCCAGGTCGGCCTGGATCTTCTCCATCTCGGCCTGCATCTTCTTGACCTGTTTGAACAGTTGATCCATCTGCTTCATAACTTGCTCCCGTGAACCGTGTCGCTTCGTCGTATCAGGTTACGATTTCTCCGTCGAAACGACGCAGAATTTCCTGCACATGGTGATCGGCCCGAACCGTCTCGCCGTTGTCGGGTGCGGGTGCGGCGGCCGGAGCGGTGTCGATTGCCGCGCTGCTCGGGCGCCCGCTCGTCTCGGGCGGCGGGCCGTCTTTGACGTGCATCGAAATACGGACGCCCGCGCCGAGCGCCTTCGTGATGGCGGTGTGGATCAGGTCGCGGATCGGTTTCTGTGCCAACTGCCGGGAGTGAAAAGTCGATCCGTGGTAGACGTCCAATTCGACCGTCCCGGGACCGGTGCGCACGAGGACGGCGCTTCCCAGAATCGCCCGCAACGTAGCCCGTTCACAGCAAATCGCGTCGAGAATCGGCGCGAAATCGATACGACCGTTGGTCGGGACCGTTGCCGGGGGCGGCACGGTTGCGACCGCTGTTGATGAATCGGCCGAGTTTCCCGGTGATGTCGCCGGGGGCGACGCATTCCGTTCGGGCGGGCGCGGGAGCGTTGGCGCCGCAGCCGTCGCGGACGGGCTGCGTCCCTGCCGGTTTTCCGCCGGCAACGGTGCGGCGACGACGGGATTGCCGGTGCGGCCGAAGAGCGATCCGCTACCCGCCTGGTTTTCGAGACGGTCCACGAGGGCGCGGATGTCGATCGAGCGGTCGAGGCGCGCGCTGCGCATCGCGAACATTTCCATTTCGAGACGCGGCTGCGCCGACTTGCGGATGCGATTGCCGACTTCGATCGTCATCAGCAGCAGCCGCACGAGGTCGTTTTCCGCGAACCGGGCGGCGCCGTCGCGATAACGCGCGCGTCCGTCCTCGCTGAGGGCCTCATCGGCGAACGCTTCGCCGAGGGCGCGGGCGAACAGGAGGCGTTTCCAATGTTCGCTCAACTGTTGCATGAACTGGACAAAGCTCCGTCCGGCGCGACCGACTTCGGCAATGATAGTCACAGCGGTGCCGGCGTCACCGTCGGCAGCGGCGTCGCTGAAACGAAACAGCACCGCGGCATCGACCAGACCGAGCGCCTCGGTGGTAACCGCGGCGGTGATCGGCCCGTCGGCGTAGGATGCGATCTGGTCCAACAGCGACTGCGCGTCGCGTACCGAACCGGCGGCCTCGGCGGCGAGGATGTCGGCCGCTTCGGGATCGATCGCGATTCCCTCGGCCTCCGCCATGCGTACGATATGCGCACGCAGGACGTCGTGGCGGATTAAATGAAAATCGAAACGCAGCGCCCGCGAACGGACCGTGGCGGGAACATCGTGCGGCTCGGTCGTGGCGAAGATGAATTTGACCGTGTCGGGCGGTTCCTCCAGGGTCTTGAGGAGGGCGTCGAAGGCGCTTTTCGAGAGGCGATGCACCTCGTCGATGATGTAAATCTTGTAGCGCGATCCGGCCGGGACATAGCGCGACGACTCACGCAGTTCCCGGACGTCATCGACGCCGGTATTCGAGGCGGCGTCGATTTCGAGCACGTCGATCGATGTGCCGCGGGTGATCGCGACGCAGGAGGGGCACTCGTTGCAGGGGGTCGGCGTCGGGCCCTTCTCGCAATTGAGCGCCTTGGCGAGAATACGCGCGGTGGTGGTCTTGCCGGTTCCGCGCGGCCCGCAAAACAGGTAGGCGTGGTGGATACGTCCGGCGGCGACGGCGTTGGTCAGCGTCTGCGTGACCTGCGGCTGCGCCAGGACGTCGGCAAATGTCTGCGGGCGCCACCGCAGCGCCAGCGCTTCATAGGGTTGTCCGCTTGTCGTCGTCATACGATGCTTGTAGCATCTTCCCACCCGGTCACCAGGTGCCGGGCATTCCCTGCCTTCTGGTTTGTCACCCGAAGTTCAGGGAGAAAAAATAGGGTTCGTGCACCCGTTGTCGACCCCGACCGGCAGGGCCGGGCGGCCAGCCAATTCCGACCGGGCAACCTTGCGGCACACGAAGAGATACGCTTACCGCTGCTACCTTCCGGTCCTGACGGGATTGGGCGACCCTCCGTTGCGCAAGACCCGGTCATCAACATCACTTAACCGACCGGAACTCTCCCAGCCTGAAGGCCTCGAACGGTCTTCGGTCCCGGTATAGCGGGTTCCGGGTACAGGGCACCGCTGGCTCCCCACCTAGCACGAACCCGTCTGAGTATACGGCCCCACCGGGGGGCCCTCAAGTCATTTTGGGGAGGGGGTAGCCGATTCGTGGCGCGGCGGCGCCTCGGAGGCAGAAGTGCCCAAGCTCGCCGGAACCGCCAGACCGGCAGCCTCGTGCGCTCTTTGTCCCCCGGCGATCTGCGAATCGGTGGCGCGAGAATGCTGCCATGGAGGGGATCCGCAAAGGAAGGCCCGCGGGAGACTGTGCTGCCCGCGGGCTCTGAGGTTCGGGTGTGCCGAAAGGTTGAGGCGCACAGGTACGCCTAAGGCGCACAGGGATTGCAGAAGGTCGAGTCCGGATTCGCGCCGTAGTTGACCACCAGGTTCATCAGGCCGACGTCCAAGACGTTGGTGACATCATCGCAGTTGACGTCGGTGGTCTCATACGGGCAGAAAGGATTCGGGTCGGGAATCGGATCGGCGCCCTGAAACGCGACACCGACGATCGCGACTAGGTCGAGGATGTTGTGGACGCTGTCGCAGATTGGGTCAGCGTGGCAGTCGCATGCGCAACTGTCTACTATCGTGACGATGCCCTTGGTGAAGGACACAGGAAGCGGCGCGACTTCGTCGCGACCCATGAAGGTTAGGTGGTTGTTGGGAGTGATGCAGACCGTGTCGATCTCAAATGTGCCCTCAGTCTCGGTGACTGCAAACATGATCTGGATCGATGGATTGCCGTCCGGTGGTGACCCGTCGTTGCCAATTGGGAGTGATGGACCGGAAGTCGCAATGGCCGCATAGATGAAAGCGTCGGGACTCAGAAAGTCCGGCGCGCCTCTCGTCGAGAAGCCTCCGCCATCGCAGCACCACCATTTCGTGTTATCCTGTTCGGGCATGAAATCCTGCACGACCATATCCGAAAGACTCGTGACGAGCCGGTTCTGGGCGCTGACCTCCAAGGTGTCCGCAATGAATGCTCCGCTCGTCACTTCTCGAATTTCCAAAGGAATCACAAGACCCGAGAGGGAATCTTCGTTTTCCAGATAGACGCCTACGGTCACGCCTGTCGCGCCGAGCGGAACCTGCCGCGATTCAACTGTCACCGAGTTCGCGGCTACCGCCGTGCCTGCCCATGCGGAAAGCAGGACTGTCGCTAAGAACGCCAAACACCGTCTCATTGCATATGCCTCCGATTGTCTTTTCTCCGTCCCTCAATCAGTAGTGTCCGACTAAGCCGTGCCATCGGTCAGTAATCGTACCGGTAGCACGGCGCGGGGTGGTCTCCATTACGGAAAACAAGATTGACGGTTTGGACCACATCAAGCACGTTGACAATGCTGTCACAATTGAAATCGGCGAGCCCAGGATGGCAGCCCTGAGGAGGTTGCCCCCGAAAGGCCTCCTCAACCACCAACACAACATCCTCGACGTCCCACACTCCGTCACTGTTAATCTCCCCCCTACTTACAGCCAGAAGCGCGCGGTAGGCGTTGACGCGCCCGTGACCGTAGTACTGATCCCAACCGGGTACGTCCAGGGTGTCATCGCTGACCTGGTCCTCGGCGGAGTTCTGGAGGATTTCGATTATCGTTGCCGGATCCCCGGTAATAGACCTGAGATCAGGGCGGCGAGAATAGACAAGGGCGGCAACGCCCGCGCACAAGGGTGCCGCGAAGGAAGTGCCAACCTGGTAGCACCAGTAATCGAGATAACCGAGCGTACCGATGTCCGGGCATCGGTACCCCGAGTTGGGGTTCCATCCATCATTCTCCACCAGGTCAAGAACCATGACATCGATGCCCGGGGCAACCAGATCCAGCTTAGGTCCATATGGATTGAACCAATACTCGTCCCAACGTTTGTCTCGCCGGTCTGTCATGGCTACGGCCTGCACCCAGTCAAGTGTTGCAGGAAATACGACCGTATCGGCAGTCCCACCCGAACAAATGGTGACGATGCCGTTGCTGTACAACTCCTCGAAGTAGTAGGCAACTTCCGAATCCTCCAGGAAGTTCTGCGTGCAGACAACGATATCCACCCAACCTGCGAATTTCACAATGTGATCCTGGCCGTTTGCGAAGTCGGAGATCCTAAGGGGCAAGCCATCGTCTGCTCTGGTCTTGATCGGCATGATACTGGAATTGGGTGCCAGGCCCGCGATACCGATCCAGTTGTTGGTGCGCGCAAAGATCATCCCCATACACGAAGTGGCATGCCAGCAGTGACTGGTCTCTGGATACCAATAGTCGCAGTATGCCTGGGCGTCGTTGTCCGGATCATATTGATCAGCGCGCTGTCCTGCTGGATCATATTCTTCAACCCTCTGTAAGCCTTCCAGATCGGGGTGTTCAAAGTGATAGCCGACATCCAACGTTGCTATGACTACATCAGGTGAACCCAACACGCTGAGTTGTGCGTTCGGCATATTCCAGGCAAAATCCGCATCAATGTCATGGTCGTCGTACAGAGTATCTCCAATGCTGTCACGCAGGTACCACTGGCCCTCCCGATCCACCAGGAACGGAAAGTAGACATCGTTTGGGATCGCGGATTCCGTTCCAGTACACGCGAAGTTCGGCTGAGCGTATTCGACGAGGCCGGATTCATACAGGTGGTTTGCCGTCTCGATGATGTCATCTCCATCAGAGGCGGTTTTTCGAAGAGTCTGCCGGCGATCGGACGGTTCAAGATCAAGCGACACCTCCAACCCCAAATCCGTGAGGGCAACTTGGATAGCCTCTTCGCTCGACGAGATCTTGAACAGGACCCGCAGTTCGTCAGTGATATACGCAAAGCCCCCTGGCGCCCATTCGAGAACAGGATTGACGAGGACTACGTCCGGATGTTCGGTGAGAGCCGCTACCG
>DATKYL010000325.1:0-2122 GCA_035528515.1 Acidobacteriota bacterium
CGCAAACCGTGTCCTGATCGAGAACAGACGCGTGGTGTGACAGGAGCTTAGCCCAGGGCGTGAGCCCTGGGATCGGAGGACCACCCAAAGGCCCAAGCCCCGGAGGGGCGAAACAGCACTTTTTCAACAGGCTCCTTGGTCCGGGTTTCTTAAGACAGTCACCCGGCTGTGAGACCCGGACCGAGGTCCGGGCCACCCTCATTCACATCCGCCGCAACCGCACCCACCGACTCCCCGCCACCAGCAGGTAATTCACCGTGACACCGATCGTCCCCGCGTGCAGACCGCCGACCATTTTGTGGCCGGTGCTGTAGAGCGTGATTGCCACGCACAACCCGGCGATGAGGCCGGTGAGGATGTCGCGGGCGCTGAAGGCGCGCGGGTCGGTGCGCTCGTGGAGTGTGCCGAGGACAAACGCCGGCGAAAGTTGGATCAGGATTTCGAACTTGATGACGAGCAGGCCCCAGAGGGTGGTCAACGGATTGAGCGCCAACAGCACCAGCACGATCATGATGCCGATGCTGAAGATCGGCGCCTGCCCGGTGAACCGTTCGGACTGGTGCGTGTCGAGCCCCTTGATACGCGCCGCCACGTCCTTGGTGAAGATCGACGCCAACGACAACAGGCACGAATCGGCGGTCGACATGATCGCCGCTACCACCGCCATCATCACAATCAGCGCGGGATAATACGCGAGCGGATTCTGTGCCACCAGATGGGCCAGCACCTTGAATGTAATCTTGTCGGATGCGATCCGTCCCAAGTCAGGGAAGAGCGCGATCCCGGCGACCCCGATGAAGACGACCGATGTCACCGCGATCAGCGGCAGAAATGCCATCGTGGCCAGCGCCCGGCGGAGTTCGCGCACCCGACGGGCGGCATAGATCCGCTGAATCGCCTGCGGATACAACGGCCCACCCAGACCCAGCAGCAGGAAATTGCTGAGCCAGACGAAGCAGATCGACCACCCCGGATTGGCGACCTTGGCCGGGGCAACCTCCCGCACCGAGGCGATGATCGTCGCCGGTGACCCGACTTCCGCAATCAGGAGTACCACGATCAGGACCAGCCCCAGCCCCAGAATCGCCCCTTGGAGGGCATCGGTCCTTGCCACCGCCCGCATCCCGCCGAGAACTTCATAGATCAGAATCACCGCCGCCCCGCCGACGACTCCGACCCAGTACGGAATGCGGCCGTCGGTGAGACCGGAGAAGGCGTGCCCCATCGCCATCAACTGCGCCAGCATGTAGTTGCCCATCGCCACGATGAAGATCACAACGGCGAGGAGATGCAGGGTGCGGCTGCCGAAGCGGTCATTGAGAAAATCGTTCGGCGTGAGGAAGTTCCGCATGCGCGACAGGCGAAAGAGCCGCGGGACAAACAGCGTATACCCCGCAACGATCCCGATCATGAAAGTGACGCTCATGAAATACGAGAGGCCGTCGCGATAAGTCTGTCCGGGAAAGCCTGAGAGCGAGTTGCCGCTGTATTGCGTAGCGAAGAGGGTGAACAAGAGGACAAACAGGCCGATGCCCCGGCCAGCGAGGAAGTGATCGGAGAGTGTATCCGCCTTCTTCGCGCGCCGTCCCAGCCAGCCGATGATCAGGAGGACAGCGATATAGACGCCGCACCAGACCAGCAGATCGCCGCCGATCTTAGTCAAAGTCCTCATCCTTCCAGTAGCGGATAAATCCCCAGGCGGTCACGATGGAGAGCGCTATCGTAAACACAATGCTCGACCACAGCCACAGAGGCAGGCCCAGCACCAAGGTCGGCGTGCGTCCCACAAACAGAAAGGGCACGGTCCCCAGGATCGCCAAAGCGAGGGCAATCAGGAAGAATCGGTGACGGCGCGGTTCGTCGGTCACGATGTGGTTCCTCTTTGGACAAGGTGGGAAAGAATCGCCGTCAGGCCAAGACCAATGCAGTCATTCCCGCGGAAGCGCGAATCCAGGACTCCTGCCCACGGCTGTCTGGATCTCCTGAGTTCACAAACGAAGTGCAACACCTTATCAAGGTGTTGCCATGGGACAGACATACGATCAGATCTCCATCGAAGAGCGGTGTGAGATGGCCCGCTTACGTGCCCAGGGGTGCTCGCTCCGGCAAATCGCGGCAGCTC
>DATKYL010000326.1:0-4128 GCA_035528515.1 Acidobacteriota bacterium
AAGCAGTGGGCTCGACGCCCGAAGCGCCGACAGGCGACGCCAAGACGTTCTCGGAGAAGTATGTGCAGGAGTTGCGCTCAGAGAACGCGCAGCGTCGGGTGGAGGCGAAGGAGTTGAAGGACCAGTTTGCTGCTTTAGAGGCCAAGACAAACGAACGCGATGCCGTGTTCGGCAAAATGGCTGAGGCGCTGGGCGTGAAGCCCGACCCGGCGGATCAGGTTGATCCGATGGCCGCCGTGATGGATCTGGCGACTTCCAACCAGCAGAAGCTGGTCGCCGCGGAAGCCCGGACCCAGAAGGTTGCGATTGATTCAGCGATTGCCCTCGCCGCGCAAACGGAGCATGCCATCGCGCCGAAGGACATCGCCAAGCTGATCGACCGCACCAACATCACGTATGACGCAGAGACGTTAGAGGTGAGGGGCGTTCAGGAGGCCATCGCCGCAATGAAAGCCGCGACGCCGGCGTATTTCGGAGAGCCTATGAACGAAGACCAGAAGTTGAGACCGCCGACGGGAACTCCCGGTGGCGGCACGCCGCGCCAGACCCCAGTGGTCCCGGATGATTCCTTTGCCGGACGGTTGAAGAAGCTCTCCGATGCCAGGCACCCGTTCGGACCGCCAGGCACGGGAGCAAACCCGGAACAGATCCGGCGCGAAGCAAGATAGGAGCATGACTCATGGCTGACATCTATGGCTCAGTACATACCAGGTCCACGGGCGGTAATTACGTGGACATTGTGGAGGATCTTTCCAGTGCCATTCGGTACGGGAACCTCTACGAAGTCCCGTTCTACGCCAACCTGCCCGTGATCGGCGCGATCGACACCACGCACAAGTGGACCACCGACGCGCCGCACACCCTCACCGGTAGCATGAACACGATTCTGAAGGGAAGCGCGGGTGCGACCACGCTGACCGCAACGGCATTGACGTATGACCACGTTCGCGTGGGCCACATCCTGCGGGTCGCGAGCGAATGGATGCGCGTGACGGCCGTTTCCTCAACTGCGGTGACGGTCACTCGTGGCTACGCAGGCACCACGCGAACCACGCATGCGACCACGACCACGTTTACCATCGTGGATGATTCACACGCTGAATCCAGCACCGGGACGGCGCACTCGACGGTCTTCTCCGAGGTGACGAACCAGTGCCAGATCTTCAAGAACATCATCCAGATGTCTCGAACGCGACGTGGCGTGACCAGTGTGGCAGGTGACGTCTGGGCGCACCAGACGCTCAAGCAGATGAAGGAACACGCCCGGATGATCGAGCGTGCGCTGCTGCACGGCAAGATCGGGACCGCGACCGCCAACACGAGTGCGCGTCACTCGCGCGGCATCGTGGACGCGATCAGCACCACGCGGCACACCACAACCACCTCGATCACAGCAACCCGGCTGAACAACTTCTTCCGGGCCATTGACGAGGCGGGAGGCAACCCCTCGGTCATCCTCGCGGATGGCGTGGCGATTCAGCACATCAACGAGTTGAACCTCGGCTACATCAATGTCGGCTCGTTCGACATGGACATGGCGACCCTCGGCGGCATCCGTGCTACCCGGTGGGTGAGTCCGTGGGGCGTTATGGCCCTGATGCCGTGCCGTCAACTCGGCTCCCCGATTGGTGCGACGGGCAACCTCGTCGCCCTGACGTGGGAGGAATGCAAGCTCGCCGTCATCGACGACGGCAAGTATGAGCCGCTGGGTAAGACCGGCGACTTCGACCAGGCGCAGATCGTGAGTGAACTCTGCCTCGAATGGGGCAACGAGAACTACCACGGTGTGATGCTGAACCACACGTAGCAGATGGCTTGAGGGGGGCTTGTGGGTTCAAAGCGCAAAAAGCGGGGCGGCGGTGCGCAACGCCGCCGCCCCCTTTCTGAATTGCAGCGATTCGCCAGGCATGGGGATCTCCTTCACGATGGGCAGTTCATCGTGACACGGGTCGACCTCGCACATGGACAGGTCTTTGACAACAAGGGTCGCAAACTCGCGTGGCATGAGATCGACGCCTACGAAGGCGATCTCTACACCGACCAGAAGTGTGCTCCCAGCTATATGGGCGTGCGTAACTGGTTCGGCATAGAGCGGGAGGACACGCAGTATGGCGTCTCCCAGATGGACGATACGCGCCACAACAAGTGGCGTGCGAACTACGACGCGAACCTGCCGCTGATCGAGCGGGGTGCGGGGGATGTTGAACCCGCCGACGTGGTCTACCTGGTGGCCTCCGGCCCGGGGCTTGAACGCAACGCCCAGGAACTCACGCGCATCACCAACGGCGTCAAGGTGGCCGTCAACTGGACGATGGACTGGGCAAGCGCCAACGGGCTCGGCGACGACATCTTCGACTACTACGTCTGCATCGACTACTTCATCGACCCGCGGAGCGCCGTCGAACATCCGAACACGATCGGGGTCTTCGACGTGGTGGTCAACCCGAAGGTGCCACAGCGCGTCTTCAAGGACAGGCGATGGTTCTGCTCGGCCGCACAGACGGGGAATCCCGTCGGCAAGTTGGCCAAGGAACGCGACCCGTTCCTGCCGGACTACGACAGCGGGCTCAACGTGCTGTTCAGTGCGATGCAGTGGGTCACGATGGGCCTCAAGGCGAAGACGGTTGTATTCGTCGGCGCCGATTGCGCGTTGACCTGGAACCGATACCACTGCGGCGAATGGGCGGACTACAAGCGATTCATCCCCGCGGAGTTCACGGTGGTCGCAGACATCCACGGCCACATGGTCGTGACGACGAAGATGCTGAACGATATTGCAGACTGGATGCAGGCCGCTTTCTTCTTCATGCAACGCGCAGGGGTCCGGGTCATCAACGCGACGGAGTCGGGCATCCTGGACCAATACTGCGAACTGAAGCCGCTGGCCGACACAGTGGACGAACTGAATGGCACAGGAGGGGACAATGAGATTCGTGTTTGACACAGATACCGGGATTCGCATGGCCATTATGAGAACGGTCCATGTGTGTGAGGTGTGCGGCATCGAGATGGATGTGGTGTCTCGCACGCAGCAGGGTCCGATGAG
The DNA here is from genome assembly GCA_035528515.1 of Acidobacteriota bacterium. Classification (GTDB taxonomy): domain Bacteria; phylum Zixibacteria; class MSB-5A5; order WJJR01; family WJJR01; genus DATKYL01. The sequence goes on from DATKYL010000326.1 coordinate 3,047, forward strand.
CACCGAGACCTATCAGTGTGCGGCGCATCCAACAGCGAGGTTCCGCGACGCAGCGCACATGATCCCCGACCCCTGCATGGTCGACCCGTCGAGGGACTACGGGTGGGCGGGGTCGAGGTCAACCGGCGATAAGAAGCCGACGATCCAACGCGCGAACTACAACGGGAACAAGGCTCTCATCACCGACGAGACGGTCGATCAGATTCCGCAATGCGATGTGGTCTACCTCGTGGGCGCGGGCCCGTCGCTGAAGAAGAACGCCGCGGCGCTGAAAGAGGTCACGTCCGGTATCGTGATCGCGCTCAATGCGGCGATCAACTATGCGCAGGCCGACTACTTCCTCGCGATTGATTATGCCTTCACCAACGTCCCGGCCGAACGCGCGAAGAAGTGTGATGCCATTCTCGCCACGTCCGTCAACCCGGCCCTCGCCGCGCTGCCGTGGAAACGGCGACTGTGGATGACCAGCGGTGTGAAGGCGGAGCCGCAGACGGACATTGCCGAGGCGCACCCGAAACTCTGGCGGTTTTTTGAGGGGCTGAATTGCACGTTCGCCGCCATGCAACTCATCGCGCAACAGATCAAGCCGAAACGGATCGTCCTGGTGGGGATGGACTGCTGCTTCACCGACGGGGAGCATCACCCCGGCGAACCGATTGCCTACGGCGGCGGGCTGCACGTGGTGAGCACCCGAGATAATCGACCCGCGCTGAGTTGTGAGATTCTGGACTGGCAGGGGAAATACCTCGCCGCGCAATGCGAGATGCTGGCGGAGCATAACATCGAGGTTATCAACGCGACCGAGGGTGGTGCGCTCCCGAAGGTGCTGACCATCACGCTTGCCGCAGACGCGAAGCTGGCGGATATGGTGGCCGACAACAACAAACGACTTACTCAGGCGATATAGCATGGCGAACTATGCGACCGACGAAGATCTGCTGAAGATGGGTGGGGCTGATTTCTTCCTGCGTATCGAGAACCGCGCCGGGGAACTCTCTTCCGGCACGGACGGAGTGATCAGCGGCACCTCCAACGTGGTTGTCTTCACGTCGGCGACCGGCGACTTCATCAACGCGGGCATC
>DATKYL010000327.1:0-2963 GCA_035528515.1 Acidobacteriota bacterium
GCTCAACGTCCCGGTAGCCCCGGTCCGTTCACCACCCAGCACAACGCTCAACAGGTCGCTATCGCCGGCAGCCCCGACCGTGAGCGTCGGGACGAGCTGATCGATCGAGGTAAACCTGGCGGTATGCGTGGTCGAACCGTCCGTCGTCGGATGCCCCTGGTACAGCCCCACCGAACCGGAGAACGGCAACCCCTTCCCGGTCAACCCACCCGCGTCCCGGATCGTCCCGATAGAGTCGATCGTGACACCCGCGGCCGTGGTCGTGGTGAAGACCACCGGAGCCCCGTTGATCGACAGCTTCAGCATCGTCGGGCCTGTCCCCGGAGGGTTCGGGCTGATCTCCTCAAAGCACTCGGCCTCGAGCGTCACGGATCCGCCGGGATGCGCGCCGATCGACACAGTGGACAGCACCTCGGTATCGTCCTCGACCGGGAGCGCGGTCACGTTGACCGAGAACTGCCTGCGCACGATCCCGCAGGTCCCGTTTCCGTCCATGTAGAAGACGTAGCCCTGGAAGTTATCGAATCGATTCACCCCACCCGCACCGGTCGGCCCCAGTCCGTCGCCGCCGACCTGGAACAAGCGCAGCACCACGCCGGTCTTGAACCCGGCCTCGCCCGCGCCCGTGACGGGATGCGTGAACGTCAGCCTGAACCGCTGCGCGTCGACATCCGGCTGAAACGTGGGCAGCATCGATATCTGCTCTTGTGCGGTGTTGTTGATCGGCGTGACCGACCGCAAACCGGCTGTCAGCGTGGTATCCCGCTCCCACGGGTACCCCTGGTAACCGTTTAGGTAGGACGGAGGTCCGGTCCACGGGGTCTGCCCCTGCGACTTGAACATTTTACTGAACCGATCGTGGACGAGATCGGTCTGCATGTTCACGACTGATGTCCCCCAGCGATTAGTCTCGGGCAGTCCGGTGAAGATCGCCGAGCGTGTGAACTCATCGCGGATCTTGACCTCCGTCACGTTTGGCGTTGGTGTCGGCGGGGGGGGCGGCTCGGGCGGGACGTAGTAGGTGGTGTAGAGTTCGTAGCCGGCCGTGTGCATCGGCGCGCTACCCGTACCGGGACCGAGCAGTATCTGGGTTCCCGCGCAGCCGGTGACAAAGACCTCGCGCGTGTGCGGGTTGATACTGAATCCCCAGACTCCCGCGCGATAGCGGTTGTAGTCGATCGATGTCCATGTGCTGCCAGCGTCCCGCGATCGGAAGATCATCGAGTAGCCCTGGTTCGACATGGAAGCGTAGATGACGTTCGGGTCGCCAGGATCTACGGCGGCTGCGAGCACGTAGGCCGGCTGTCCGGATAAGAGCCCGGACACGTTGTTGAGTACGCCGAGGTTGGTCCAGGTAGCTCCGTCCCACAGACCCAGGTCACCGTCGGACATGTTGCTGAAGAACTTGGTCGAGTCGATCGGGTGCGCGTGGTTGATCGTCTCGCCCGCGTAGAACTTGAAGTTCCATCCCGGGGTGGAGACCAGGTTCCAGTCGGTCGGGTCGGCGCGGAAGTCGGGGTTCTTGTAGAGCTTGGTCTCGTCGGCGCTCATGGCCCATACGACGTCAGAATCGGCAGGGCAGGCGTCGACGATGTACGGATTGGCTGCGGCGTGCGCGCCGAAGTCGACCACCTTGAGCGTGGCCCAGCGGTCGTCGGTGTAGTAGATGCCGGCGTAGCCCCAGTCCACGTCCTGCTGGTGCCACTTCGGATAGAGCGGGTTGGCTTGGAATGCTTGTTCGCCCCCGCCGGCGTTGAGCACGACCCGCACCCAGTCGACTCCGTCGTTCGCGGTGTACGCGACCTTGTTGCCGGTGTTCGCGTTGTCGCCGACGCACACGATCGCCTCGGTCCCGCCGGAGATATTCGGGATCTGCCCGCCCTTGATTGCTGTACCAGGACCGGTCACGAGCGGCGGCCATGTCGGCATTGCGCCGACGACGTTTACATATGATTGGCCGCCGTCAATCGATAGCGTGGTGCCGACATCGACCTTGAAACCCCAGACCTTGAGCGGGTTGACGGGATCGAACGCATAGGCGTCGTTGAACTTGCCCTGGAACCCGGTAAATAGAAGCGAGGCCGAGTCGATCGCCAGTGCGTCGAGCGTGCGCCAGAGGTAGGACCCTGCCGTAAAGAAGCAGTCGTCGAAATCGTCGGGGTTGGGACTCGCGGCGGTGTATGCGGTGCGGAAGTTGGTCTTGAACGTCTCGTTTCGGTTCAGACTATCGGTGGGACCGCCGGCGTTGTTGATGCTCGTGGCCGCCACCCAGCTCGAGCCGCCGTCCGTACTGCGCGTGGGGAAGTTCGATCCGTTGTCCGCGTGCGGGATCAGCCACAGCACGCCGGGCGTGCTCGATGTACCACCGGCAGCGAAGACGTGTTCGGTGGGGTAGTCGTTTTTGAATAGGGAGAACGCGGATCCGGTCGTGTCGTCCGAGCGCCACACAGCAATTCCCACGGTCACGTAGACGAACCCCTCTTCGGAGATCGCCACCGAGCGGCATGTTGCCGAGCCGATGTCGCCGTTGCGCGCCCATGTCGCGCCACCGTCGTCGGATCGGTAGAGCCCGTCGAAGGTCGCGACGTAGATGTCACCTGTGATAGGGCTGACGTGGATCGCCCATGAGAAGCACTTGTCATCGTCTCCGGGCTCGATATCCGTGGCGGCTGGCGTCCAGTTGATTCCGTCGTCGGTGGATACCAGGATCACCAGCTTGTCAAAGACGCCGTCCACGTCCTTGGTGACGGCGTACCATTGCCCGGCGGTCGTCGGGTCGTAGGCGATGGTGTGCGCGTAGTGGACGCTTGTGTGCTCGGTGTAGTGCTGGTCCACGAGCGTCCAGCTCTTCCCGCCGTTGGTTGATCGGTATATCCCGTCGAAGCTGGTCATGCCCATGTTGAATCCGTGCCAGGCTTCGGCCAGGATCAACTCCATGTTGGTGGGGGAGCACGCCATGGACT
>DATKYL010000328.1:0-2043 GCA_035528515.1 Acidobacteriota bacterium
TTAATCTCACATGATTAACGGGGTGGTTGGCAGGGTATCCCAACCCAATACTATACGACTGATGCCCAGCGGTCGCGGGAACGAAAATCGATTGCCCGGCGCGCAACCCTGCTGCAAAGTCGATCATGATCCTGCACCAGGCCGCGTCGGTAGCGACGATGCGGTCCCGCGGACGTTTGCAACAGTCCGGGCGAGGACGTCTTCCCATTGATCCACACGTTTCTCCCAGGTACAGTTCTGCAGAACGTACTCTCGTCCTTGCGCCCCGGAGGCGCGCCGGCCTGCGTCATCAGCGAGCAGGCCGCCGATCGCCTCCGCCAGTGCGTCGGCGTTATCGGGCGGCACCAAACGGCCGAACGCGCCGCGGGCGAGGAGATCGGGCACGCCGCCCACGTCGGTGGCCGCCACCGGGAGCCCGGAAGCCAGGTATTCGAGCAGCGAGCGGGAGACGGTCTCGGAGCCGACCGAAGCCACCACGCCGACCGCGCAACGCGACAGAAGTGCAGGCAGTTGCGGAAGTCGGCGATCGATGATCGTGATTGCGTCGACAAGATTCGCCTCGACCAGCCAGCGTTCCAGATCCGCCTTGGTGTAGTCGAGCGGATATCCCACAAAGAAGAAATGCGCCTCGGGGTGCTGCCGCCTGACTTTGCCGGCAGCCGCCAGAAGCACCCTGTATCCTTTGATCGGCGCGAAGCGCGCGACCATCACGACCGCGAGTCGGTCGGCCGGCCAGGTCACCTCGTTGGCCGCGAAAGCGGCGTCGCTGAGATCGGCAAAGTCGGCGGGATCAATTCCTGCTTCGATGATTCTCAGTTTGCCGGGCGGCACGCGCAGGCGGTGCTGATACTCCTGGTAATGGCGGCTGTTGGCGGTGACGTGCGCATCGGTCGCACTGCGGTTGAGCCAGCGTGCCAGCGGATGACGTTTGGGCGCTTTGGGATCGAGAACCCGGACGCGGATGAGGGCCATCCGGCGGCGCGCCCACAGCCGTTTGGCCAGTCCCCAGAAGGCGTGATCCTCTCCCCCATACGCCAGGACCGCATCGGGGGCGAGTTCGGCGATAATGCGCGACAGGCGTCGAAGGTTGCGATAGGCCCGTGCCGGTCCTTTCTGCTCGAGATCCAGATTGTCGATCACCGCCAGACCGGCGTCGCGCGGCCTCCCGAGTTCCTCCGGGAATGGGCGTGGTAGATAGACGATATCGTGCCCCCGTGCGGCGAGCCGTCGGGCCGTCTCGATCGCATACCAGGTTCCGGCGCTACGACCGGCGTGGACCGATGAGATCAGAATTTTCACGGTGTCGCGACCTTCCCGGGATTGTCCGTCTGAGAGACGGCGTCTCCTCCCCCTTGTCGATGCCCGCTACCGCGACGCACCGTGACAGCCTCGCGGAAGACCTCCTCGGTGCGATCATACATTCGCGATTCGGGGAATACAGTGCGTACTCGTTCCCCCCCGGCTTTCTCCAGTCGCACCCGCAGAGGCTCATCCCGGATAACGCTGTCGATCGCTTCCGCGAGCGCCCCGGGATCGTCCGGGGGAACCAGAAGAGCCCCGTCGGCACCGACGACCTCGGGGATACCGCCGGTGCGCGAGGCGATCACCGGTTTCTCGCGCGCCATCGCTTCGAGGAGGACATAGCCGAAGGCCTCTTTCCGTGAAGGGAGAACAAAGAGATCACAGGCATCGTAGTAGTCTGACAGCTCGCGCTGATAGCCGACGAAATGGACCCGCGCCGCGATATCCAGAGAGCGGACTCTCGTACGTAAGGGTTCCTCCTCCAGACCCGTGCCGACGACTACGACGCGAGCGTGAGGGTGGTTGGGGGCACATGACGCGAAGGCATCGATGAGGACATCACAACCTTTGACGTCTCTGAGGCGCCCGACGTAGATGATGATGAAGTCGTTCGGGCTCCATTCGAGCCGCCCGCGCGCTTCGGCCTTCGCCGCGGCGGTGGTGGGAGAGATACCACCGATCCCGTGGGGGACGACTCTGATCTTGCCCTCGAACCAGGGGAACGGCTGGAAGGTCCGTAGC
>DATKYL010000329.1:0-7584 GCA_035528515.1 Acidobacteriota bacterium
CCCAACTCTTTCGGTCTCGTCCCCCATCCCTCCGTTATACCCCGGGATCCCCGCCGCATTCCCAATCGAAGGTCCCGCCCCGCCGGTCGGGAGCCTGGCCGGCTAAATCCCCGCAAGCAGGTGATAGCCGTGTGGCGTTCAGCGGCTTATCTTGGGGAACGCGGCCTGTGCCGTTGACGGGGAGAGACGATGAGCGAGTTGGAGTTACGGCCGGGTGTGTTCGATCTGAAAAGCCCCTATGAACCGACCGGCGATCAGCCGGAGGCGATCGCGGGTCTTTTGGACGGCTTGCGCCGCGGCCAGCGGCACCAGACGCTCCTGGGCGTCACCGGCTCGGGAAAGACCTTCACCATGGCCAACGTGATCGCCCAATGGGGCCGGCCCACCCTGGTCATTTCCCACAACAAGACCCTGGCGGCCCAGCTCTACGGCGAACTGAAATCGTACTTCCCCGAAAACGCGGTCGAATTCTTCATCAGCTACTACGACTACTATCAGCCCGAGGCCTACGTCCCCCAGACCGACACCTACATCGAAAAAGACACCTCGATCAACGACGACATCGACCGCATGCGCCTGCGCGCCACCGCCGCGCTGCTGGAGCGCAATGATGTGATCGTGGTCGCCTCGGTCTCCTGCATTTACGGGCTCGGCTCCCCTGAGGAATACAAGAAGATGGTCGTCTTGATCGAGGTTGGGCAGACGATCCGCCGCAACGATCTCCTGCAGTCTCTCATTGAGATCCACTACACGCGCAATGATTTCGATTTCGCCCGCGGCACCTTCCGTGTCCGCGGCGACACGATTGAGATCGTGCCGGCCTACGAGGAGACCGCGGTCCGAATCGAGTTTTTCGGCGACGAAGTCGAGCGCATCACCATCATCGACGCTCTCACCGGTGAAATGCTGCGGCGTCAGAGCAAGAAGGCGATCTATCCCGCCAAGCACTATGTCACCAGCTCGCCGCGACTCTTGCAGGCGGCCGAGCGTATTGAAGCCGAACTGACCGGACGCCTCGCCGAGCTGCGGGCGCAAAACAAGCTCCTTGAAGCCCAAAGGCTCGAATCACGGACGCGTTTCGATCTGGAAATGATGCGTGAGGTCGGCTACTGCACCGGGATCGAAAACTACTCACGCCACCTCGCCGGACGCGGGCCGGGGGAGAGGCCGTTTACCCTGATCGACTTCTTTCCGTCCGGTGACTTTCTCACGATTATCGACGAATCGCACCAGGCGCTGCCGCAGGTACGCGGCATGTTTGCGGGCGACCGGTCGCGCAAGACCACGCTCGTCGAGTATGGATTCCGCCTCCCGTCGGCGCTCGATAACCGGCCCCTGCTCTTCGACGAGTTCTGGTCGTTGATGGACCGGGTCTTCTATGTCTCGGCCACGCCCGCCGATCTCGAACTCGAGAAATCGGGGGGCGTCGTGGTCGAGCAGATCATCCGTCCCACCGGACTGGTCGACCCGGAGGTCAGCGTGCGGCCGCTCGATCAGCAGGTCGACGATCTCATCGGCGAGATTCGGCAACGGGTGGCGGTGGGCGAGCGAACCCTGGTGACCACCCTTACCAAACGCATGGCCGAGGACCTCGCCGACTATCTGGCCCAGATGAACATCCGCATCCGCTACCTCCACTCCGAGATCGCCGCGATCGAACGCACCGATATCCTGCGCGATCTGCGTCTCGGCGAGTTCGATGTCCTGGTTGGGATCAACCTCCTGCGCGAGGGGCTGGACCTCCCCGAGGTCTCGCTGGTGGCGATCCTCGACGCCGACAAGGAGGGGTTCCTACGTTCGGACCGCGCTCTGATTCAGGTGTCGGGACGTGCCGCGCGACACCAGAGCGGCATGGTGATCATGTACGCCGACAAGATTACCAACTCGATGCGCCGGGCGCTCGACGAGACCGAACGGCGGCGCAAAAAGCAGTTGGCCTACAACAAAGAGCATGGCATCATACCGAAGTCGATTGTCAAGACCGAGGAGGAGATCCGGCGCGCCACGGTTTTCGCCGATGCCAAGGGGGAGTTTGTTGAGCCCGAGAAACCGCATCGTCCCACCGGCTTCGAACGCATGGAAATCGAAGACCAGATCGCCTTCCTGACCAGAGCGATGCGCGACGCCTCCAAGAAGCTCGACTACGAGCAAGCGGCGCACCTGCGCGACGAAATCGCCGCCCTGAAGAAGAGGCGGCACGCGAAACGGGGAGGGGGATGAGCCAGCGGTACGAAGAGGTGACGCCGGCACTCCTCTTGTGCGCTGCCTCACCAGTCCCTCAGACAGCGCGTCACACTCGATAGGCCCGGTTGTTACCGGGTGCTCGCGGTCCCCATGTCGGAGACCGGGAGATGCCTTTCCAGGACAGCGGGTCCGACGCTCCGGCCGGTGAAATAGCCGACGATACGCGGCAGCAGTTCCTCCATATCCGGGTTTCCGTAGACGCGGTCGTACTGATGCTCCAATGGTTGGCCCGAGATGATCACCCAGCCGTGGCCCAGATTGTACTCGACCAGCGTCGGGTAGGAGTAAGAGTCAACGCAGTACACCGTCGTTCCGTCCGGGAGATTCAACAACCGCTCGTGGCTGGCGAAATTGTGATCCATGGCCTGGGGCAGCCCTGAGACCAACGGCAAGTTTTGGTCGGTGACGTAGTTGTACCAGTCAATTGTCGCATCGACAGTGACATCTCCCGGCAGTACGATTCCAGCCTGAGACATGGAGCCCTCCGACCATCCGTTGTCACACGCCTCCCAGAAAAGTGCGCCTCCCGAATAGGCGAAGTTGTTGAAGCGGACCTGCGATTGGGCGTAACGATCATAGAACCTCTGATCTTGATCGTTCGAGATAATGACAAGGTCAGTTCCCGGCGTCAGCGGCTCGGTTAGGAAGTGATTCGATGAGATTATCTCGTATGTATTGGCCCCGGTGCCGGGACTAAGACCCAGACCGCGCAGGACAATAGTCATTGCGTCGCTCTCCCAGGGCAGCACATCGCGAAAGAGCTTCACGTGGTTCGCAGTGCCCGCTCCCCCCCCGACGTTCACCGTGTGGGAAACCGCCCCGACCACACCTAATTGGTCCCTTACCTCGAGGATGACGGCGTACGCATCACTGACGGAGTAGGTGTGTACAACCTGCGGCGTCTCACGCCATCCGGTGTCCCAATACCCGTCCCCTTCCCAATCCCACCGAAACACGAGGTCTCGGATCGGATCATGGTCGTCGGTGCTGAGACCGGCATCAAAAGTGAACGGCATACCCACAATCCCGGCCGGGGGGGTGATGGTGAAATCAGCCTGTGGCGGAAGATTGATGGTTGTCGAGATGAGAGTCCCGTTGGACTGAGTGATGTAGTATGTGACATCGGCAGGGGCAAAAAACACGAGGTCCCCGAAGAACGGGGCCTGCTTGTTAAGTCCTTCGAGCAGCTTGAACGCGAAAGCGACGTTCTTCAGGACGCCTGCGGCGCTGGAAATAAACTGATGGGCGGCGTCGTTTTGGACCTCCTCCCAAATCCAAAGGGCAATCTCTTCAGAATTGTCAGCCAGGAGCTTGCCGACATGAACAACGAAGCCGGTGACGTCACCGTCGACGATGTCTCGTCCTATTTCCCAGGCGCTCTCGGCCGAAATGTGCAGGTGATAAGGCAGCCTTGTGAAGTCGGGAATAGGTACAAAGCCAATGACGAGGTCCACGATGTAGAGGACGGACTGTCCCGTATTGAGGAGTGTGGCGCGCCCCTTCGGGTCGTTCCAGTCGGCGATCTTGGCGAAGTCGAAGCCCTTCGTCAGATGCAGTTTGAAGTACCCGTCGCCGAGGTCGTAGGTTGTCTCCTCAGGGTCGGTGAACACGACAGGTGGCCAGCCCCATTGAAAGGAAAGGATGGTTTCCTTCCTGGCGACTGTCACCACGTCATCGAGTGGTCCGGCATCAGGATGAACCCCGGCCGCGTACCAGACATGCCTCGGGTTGACGAACGCAATGTCATCGCCCCCGCGATCTTCGATATAGGGGGGATCTGCGGCTCCGACGGCGGCGGTTTGCCAGGATCCTGCCTTTCTCAGGGAATTCATCGCCTCCTTGATGAGCTCTGCCGTCGTCTGGTAGATGACTGGGTTGGCATCGAAATCGAGAGTCTTCGCGGCGTTCGTCCTGTAGGCTTCACGGAGCTGCGAGACCAACCGGTCGAAAGCTGGAGCTGCCTGGACGGCCGCAAGGTACTCACGGCGTTGGTCTGCGGTTGTATAGGCGAGAAGTGGGTTGAAGAGCGCTAGCGCTAGCGCGGTAGACGTATCATTGACCATCATGGACTTCGTGGCCGGGTCGTAAAGCCCCATGAACACCGGGTCGCCACTGGATTTGGAATTGAGAAAAACGATCTGGTGCTTGTCTGTCTGGGGCATGTCGATGGAGAATTGTCCTGCGGCGTCAGGCGCGGCTGAATCGGCGAAGCTGATCACCTTCAGGTCTTCGGCCTGGACAGTCGATTGCGATGGCGTGATCAGGGTCCCAGTATGCGTTTCCAGCACGAACGGAGGCGGTTCATGGGTTATCCCCTTATCATCGTTGCCACAGGAGAGACCGACAAGCACCGCACAGATGGCGATCAGTGCGGAACACCGACGCGTGTTTTTTGCCACGACTGGCCTCCTTACTATTAGGATGTGAGCAACAACGAGCGGCAGTACTTACGCGCCAGCATACGCCTCTATCACTGCGCGGTCAAGGCCGATCCCGGCACCGGGTGGTCGCGGGGTTCCCGGATGCGGCGGGGTTCGTCGTCTGAGTGCGGTGACCAACCTCCTGACGGTGAGTCCCGGCCCGTGCCAAACGGTTCTCATCGCGCAGGCCGTCTCGGTCCCAGCCTGTTGGCGGCCAGGCCAGTCAGGAGCACCGGGTGTCCGCTGTCCCTGTCAGCATCCTCTGTATGCCGGTCTCCCCTCCTGATGAGGAATCGATGCGTTTCAGAGCAACCGGTCTCTCGCCGACATCGGCGGCGTAGATCATCCGGTGTTCACGGGTCAGGGTTCTGCCGTCGCGTGGCCGCTCGGAACCACTTGCCCGGCGGAGACCGGGCGGCCCGAGTTGAAATCCGTGTGCCAGATTCCCGTATCGTGTAATCCCGCAATCGGTTAGCCCCGGATTGTCGGGGCATGTCGCTTTGTCAGAATCCGGGATCATTCTCCTGCGAAATGTGTTAAAACAGATTGACTGTTGCCCGACAGGACACTTATTTGAGATGGATTTAAAATGAACACGATGTTCAACTAAGTCTGAGGGGTGTGGGTATGGTAACCAAGAGTCGATCACGTCGTAAGACCAAAGGACCTTCCGAAACAACGGTCGCGAAGCTGCAGGAAGACTTCGAACACTGGAGTCGCCGACGCGGTCTCAAACGCTCGTCGCAGCGCCTGTCGGTGGTTGAGATCTTTCTGCGTAATGCAAACCATGTCTCCTGCGAGGACATCTACAATATCGTCAAGCGGCGTGATCTGAAAATCGGGTACTCCACGGTCTATCGGACGCTGAAACTCCTCACGGCCGCAGGCCTGGCGCGCGAGGTGAACTTCGGCGACGGCGTCACGCGGTACGACCACCCGTACAACTTCAATTTCCGTAACCACTACCACATGGTCTGCACGGGCTGCGGAGAGACGACGGAGTTCACGAGCAAGGAGATCGACCGCAGCCAGAAACAGATCGCCGGACGGTTTTCATTTGAAAGCCAGCACCACAAGCTCGAGATCTATGGCCTGTGCCGCACCTGCCGCGCGATATCGTAGGTTGAAGGGTTGATGGGGGGCGCCGTCCCGCGGGTTCCGCTGACCGGACCCGTCTGACATCCGGAACATCCCATGCCAGCATCCGCAGTTCATCTGTCCTCCGTGCGCTCGGAGTTAGGCGCACCTAACACCGTCGTTTTGATCGGCAACGCCAACGTCGGCAAGAGCGTCATCTTCTCCTACCTGACCGGTCAGTATGTGACCGTGTCGAACTACCCCGGAACGACCGTCGAAGTCGCGCGCGGGAAAGCCCGCGATTTGGGATCGATCGCACACGTAATCGATACGCCGGGGATCCAGAGCCTGTCGCCCGATTCGGAAGATGAACGGGTCGCCCGCGATCTGCTGCTGGACAACCCCAACGCGATCGTGCTGCTGGTCGCCGACTGCAAGAACGTGCGACGGACGCTCACGCTGCTTGCGTCGGTCCTCGAACTGGGCTGTCCCGTGGTGGTGGCACTGAATATGGCCGATGAGGCGGCGCAATGCGGCGTTCATGTCGATGCCGATGCATTCACCGCCGCTACCGGCGTCACCGCCATTCCCACCGTGGCGATTGAACGGCGCGGTCTCGATCGTATCAAGAAGGCGCTGCGTGATCCCGGTGTCAGCCGGCGACCGGTCACGTACCCGCCGCGCGTCGAACAGGCGGTGGAAAGCCTGACTCCGTACCTGTCTCAGAGTGGTGACGGGGCCCGGGCGCTGGCGCTCGGATTGCTCGCGGGGGACGCCACACTCCTGGATCGTCTTGACGGGAATTTGCCAAACGACTTTCGGGAGCGACTCAGAGCCGAGCGACAAGTGTTGAAGCGGGTCACCGGACGCGAGCCGGAAACCGTCATCCGTCACGCGCGCCTCGCCTGGGTTGAGAGAACCGCCCCTGGGCTGATGCGGATCGAATCGCGTCGGGGGGAACGCCTCTCCGAGCGGCTGGGGCGCTGGTCGATGCATCCGGTCTGGGGCCTGCCGATTCTCGCTGCCGTCCTCTACGGAGTCTTTTGGTTCGTCGGGATTCTCGGGGCCGGGACCGCCGTCGATTTCCTCGAGAACACGGTCTTCAATGGTTACATCAACCCGATGATGACGGCGATCGTGAATTACCTGCCGTGGGCCTTCCTCCGGGAGCTTCTGGTCGGCGAATACGGCGTCATCACCATGGCGCTCACCTACGCATTCGCGATCGTGCTGCCCGTGGTCGGCACGTTTTTCATCGCTTTCGGCGTCCTGGAGGATTCGGGATATCTCCCGCGCCTGGCGGTGATGGTCGACCGATTCTTCCGCGCGATGGGTTTGAATGGCCGTGCGGTCCTGCCGATGGTTCTGGGTCTCGGCTGTGACACGATGGCAACCCTGACCACGCGCATCCTGCCCTCGAAGAAGGAACGGATCGTGGTCACGCTCCTTCTGGCGTTGGGTGTGCCCTGTTCGGCGCAGTTGGGAGTGATCCTCGGGATGCTGGCGGGGCTGAGTATATCGGCCTCACTGATCTGGGTCGGCGTCGTTCTCGGCGTCCTCTTTAGCGTGGGGTTTTTGTCCTCGCGTCTCATTCCGGGGGAGCGTTCCGACTTCATCCTCGAGATTGCCCCTTTACGCCGGCCGAAGATCGGTAACATCTTAAGCAAGACGGTGGCGCGGATGGAGTGGTATCTCAAAGAGGCCGTGCCGTTGTTCGTTTATGGCACGCTGCTGCTGTTCGTTTTAGACAAGATCGGTGCCGTGACCGTCATCGAACGAGGCAGCGCGCCGATCATCGGCGGTCTGTTGGGCCTGCCCGAGGAGGCGACCCAATCGTTCATTG
>DATKYL010000330.1:0-6489 GCA_035528515.1 Acidobacteriota bacterium
AAGACCAACATGCCGGGGACTGAAACCATCCCGGGCCGTGGTGTCCTCCTCGTCAATCTCGGTTCACCGGCATCGGCGTCGACCGGCGACGTCCGGCGTTACCTGCGCGAGTTCCTGATGGACGGGCGCGTGCTGGACATCCCCTTCCCGTTGCGCGCTCTTCTCGTCAACGCGATCATCGTCCCGTTTCGGGCCCGCAAGTCGGCGGAGGCGTACCGGTCGATCTGGACGGCCGAGGGTTCGCCGCTTGTTGTCAACAGCCGCAAGATGCGCGATCGGCTCGCCGAACAGGTTCCGATGCCGGTCGCTCTCGGGATGCGCTACGGCCGTCCCGCGATTACCGACGGATTGCGGGACCTCACAGAACAAATGGGTAGCGGTCTCCGCGAGGTCTTCCTCGTGCCGCTGTACCCGCACTACGCGATGTCGACCGTTGAGACGGTCGTGGTCCGCACGCGCAGCGCGCTCCGGCGGATCGACCCCGCCGTTCGTCTGACCGTCCTGCCCCCGTTCTACGGTGATCCCTTATATGTCGAAGCGCTGGCGGCCTCCGCTGCGGAGCATCTACGCTCCGATTATGATCATCTGCTGTTCAGCTACCACGGCCTACCCCAGCGGCATCTCCGCAAGACCGATCCAACGGGAGATCATTGCCTCACATCGCCCGATTGCTGCCAGGTTGCCTCGCCCGCATTTGCCACCTGCTACCGGGCCCAGAGCCTCGCGACGACCCGCGCTTTTGTCGCCCGGGCCGGGGTCCCGGAGGGAAAGTACTCGGTGGCCTTCCAGTCGCGGTTCGGACGCGATGTCTGGCTGGAGCCGTTCGCCGACGCCGAGATCGTCCGCCTGGCACAGGAGGGTGTCCGCCGTCTCCTCGTCATCTGTCCGGCCTTCACCGCCGACTGCCTCGAAACCCTCGAGGAAATCGGAATCAGGGGCCGGGAGTCCTTTCTCGCTGCCGGCGGACATGACCTCAGGCTCCTGCCCTGTCTCAACGATCATCCGCTCTGGATCGATGCCCTCGCGCGCTGGTGTACCGGTGCGCCTTGTAACACTCCGGCTCCGACATAGCCTCGTAGCCGATTCGTCTCCCGAAAACTGTCATTACCGACGCCGTGCACAACATAGGACGGTGCCAATCGGCCGCGCCGGCCACCGTCCTCTTTTTGTCGTAATGTCGTCCGGGCAGGCGCATGAGGCCGTGACGACATCTCCCGAATTCTTTGCCCGGCAAGACGCTACGGGAAATCTCCCGAGTGCCGCGGGTATGTGCCCCCACATGACAAAATCCGAGGCTCACGCAGCTCCACTTCACGCGTCGATCAGAGACCTCTTGCTGGCCCCGTCACCAACCCCCGTCGATCGCCCCAAAGCGAGAAATACCTTGACTTTAGGGTGACAGGGCGTACGTTGTCGGGCTATGGTGCTGGACGTGGCAGCCCTGCCCGAAGGCACAACTAATCGGGATCTCACGGCCTCACCGGAGGAGTTGCATCTTGGGAAGGACGCCTGCCGTTTCGAGGAACAGGTCCGAATTCACCTGTCGGCCCACAAGGCCCAGGATGAGGTCGTGGCCCAGGGAGAGGTCTCGACGGGCGTCACCGCGACCTGTGTCCGGTGTCTGGAGGATTTCCCCATCTCCGTCGCGGAGTCGTTTCGGGTCGTCATCCGGCTGGTTCCGAACGCGGAGGCGGGGGCTGACGCAGGTGACGAGAATTTCTTCCTGGTGCCGAACAACGAACCGGTTTGGAATTCCGGAGACCTGTTTCGAGAGTTGATTCTTCTGGCCCTACCGGTCAATCCGTTGTGTCGTGAGGATTGTGCCGGTCTGTGTGCCGGTTGCGGCCGGAACCTGAACAGTGAGGGATGTGTTTGTGCTGATAAGCCTGCCGACGGACCGCTCGGACGGCTGAAAGGTCTTTTGAACGGAGCCGGCGAGAGCGATCGAGTGTAACACCGACGGAGATACCGCCGGGTTGACCTCGTCCGGCCCTCTGCCGCGTATAATCGAAAAGAAGGGAACCGATGGCACTACCGAAAAGACGACACTCAAAGACCCGTACCGCCAAGAGGCGGACGCACTGGAAACTCGTTGCCCCGAACCTGGCAACCTGTCCCCAGTGTTCGGGGCTGCGCCGGCCGCACCATGTCTGTCCTCAGTGCGGATTCTACGGCGGGCGAGAAGTCATGTCACCGGAGACGAAGTAGTGCGGCCGTACGGACGCGTCGGTGGGTATTCCGTGCTTTCCCGCGAACGGGAAGGCACACAACCAATCGGTATTGGGCGTTTTGGATAGCGAACGGACAATCATCGTTGATGCGATGGGGGGCGATCACGGTCCCTCGGTCTGTGTCGAGGGAGCGGTGCAGGCGATTCTCGAATCGCCGCGCGAATTCCAGGTGATCCTGGTCGGTGATGAACCGAAATTGCGCGAGGCGCTCGCAACCCACAGTCTCAACGGTTCCCGCATTGACGTGTGCCACGCTCCCGACGTGATCCAAATGCATGAACCCGCCTCGGAGGGAATGCGCCGCAAGGACAGTTCGATCCGCGTTGCGATGCGTCTGTTGAAGGACGGCGTCGGATCGGCGGTAGTGTCCGTCGGCAACACCGGTGCGGTCATGGCTGCGGGCCTGGCGGACCTCGGCCGGCTCGCGGGAGTCTCGCGTCCGGCCATTGCGAGCCGGTTCCCGACCGTCAATGGCGCCTCATTAATGCTCGATGTCGGTGCCAATCCGGTTTGCAAGGTGCAGAATTTCGTCGAATTCGCCGTCATGGGGTCGGTTTTTGTGGAAGGTGTGACAGGGAAGGAACGCCCGCGCGTCGCGCTGCTCTCGATCGGCGAGGAACCGTCGAAGGGAACCGACCTGACCCTGGCCGCGCATCAGACGCTGTCGGATTTGCCGCTGAATTTCATTGGCAATATCGAGGGCCGCGATGTGTTGACCGGCCGTGCCGACGTGATCGTATGCGACGGTTTCGTCGGGAATATTGTCCTCAAGTTCGCCGAGTCTTTACGTGGATTTCTGGAAACGTCCGTCCGTCGGCAGATCAGCAGCAACAAGTTTTCACATCTGGGCGCCATACTCATGGGCCCCTTTCTGCGCCGGATGCGAGGGACATTTGACTACGCGGAATACGGCGGCGCCCCTCTGCTGGGCCTGGACGGTCTGTGCATGATCTGCCACGGGGCGTCCTCCGCCAAGGCGATCAAGAACGCCATCTGGGCCACTTCCGCCAGCGTTGAGCACCATGTTAAGGATCGCATGGTCGAAGCGCTGGCCAACCTGCGATCCGTGGGCGCCCACGCTTAGTTTGGGAGAATAGACCGATGCCTACAGCAGTTATAAGAGGAACCGGGCACTACACACCCGAAACCGTTATGACCAACGCCGATTTTGAGCGTATAGTCGACACGACGAGTGAATGGATCCTTGAGCGGACGGGTATCCGTGAGAGGCGGATTCTCAATGGTTCAGGGGACTTCGGCAACTCCGACATGGCCGTGGCCGCCGCAAAGGACGCGCTCAAGGAAGCGGGGCTCAAGCCGGCCGATCTGGACGGTATCATCGTTGGCACCGTGACACCCGACAAACTCCTGCCGTCGACTGCCGCAATCGTTCAACGGAAACTGGGTGCGGGTCGGGCGATGGTCATGGATGTCGTGGCGGCCTGCGCCGGATTCCTGTACGGGATGTCAGTCGCACGCGCCTTCATCGAATGTGGTACGCACCGATGCATCCTGGTCATCGGCGTGGAACACCTCTCGACCATCACGAACTACAAGGATCGCAATACGTGCATTCTCTTCGGTGACGGTGCCGGGGCGGCGGTGTTTACGCCCTCGCAGCCGGGAGAGGACGGACGCGGCGTTCTGTCGACCTACATGTCCGGCGACGGGCGCTACGAGGATCTCTTGCACATCGCTATCGGCGGTTCGCGTGCCCCGCTGACCCGTGAAACGGTCGACGACCCGGGTCGCTACATCACGATGGACGGTCGCGAGGTTTTCAAGCTCGCCGTGCGCGAGATGGCAGATGCGGCGGAACGCGTCCTGAAAGAGGCGGGTGTCCATTCCGATGAGGTCGACCTGTTGATCCCGCATCAGGCCAACGAGCGGATTATCCAGGCCTTGGGCCGGAAAATGGGTTTCGGGTCCGACCGCGTCTACAGAAACATCGAGCGCCTGGGCAACACCTCCTCTGCTTCGGTGCCGATCGCGCTGGACGAGGCGCGTCAGGCAGGCCTGATCAGCGAGGGATCGCTGGTCCTTTCCGTGGCGTTCGGCGGCGGGCTCGTCTGGGGTGCCGCACTCTATCGACTCTGATCCTCACTTGTCAAGGACCGACGGAATGACGACCGCGCTGCTGTTCCCGGGACAGGCCTCACAATACGTCGGTATGGGGGCCGATCTGTATGCCGCGTTTCCCGCGGCCAGGCAGATGTACGACGACGCCTCCGCCATATTGGGTTTCGACGTCGCCCGTCTCTCATTCGAGGGACCGGCCGACGATCTGGTACAGACGATTCACACCCAACCGGCGATCTTCGTCCATTCATGCGTCATGTTTCATCTCGCGGTCGAGCGCGGGCTGACCTGGGACATCGCCGCCGGGCACTCGCTCGGTGAATACTCGGCGCTGGTTGCGGCCGGGGTCATGTCGTACGCCGACGGCCTGACCGCGGTGCGGGACCGGGCCCGCTTCATGCAGGAGGCTGGTGAAGCCAACCCCGGCACCATGGCCGCGGTCCTCGGTCTCGACTATGACACGGTGACGGATATCTGTCGTCGCGTCGTCGCCTCCGGTCATGTGGTGGTGGCCGCAAACTATAATGGTGCGGCACAGATCGCAATCTCGGGCAGTCTGGACGGCGTCAAGGCAGCCTCTGAAGCCGCGAAGGAAGCCGGCGCGAAGCGCGTGATTCCGCTCTCGGTCGGCGGCGCTTTCCACTCGCCGCTGATGAAACCGTCGCCCGAAAGACTCACACCCGTTCTGGGCGCTCTGACGTTCAACACCGGGACGCATCCGGTCATTCTCAACGTGACCGCTGAGCCGACCACCGACCCGCAAACCGTGCGTGCAAGCTTGATCGATCAATTGACCGCGCCCGTCCTCTGGTATCCGACGCTCCAACGGATGATGCGGGACGGGATCACGCGTTTGGTGGAGGTGGGGCCCAAGAAGGTCCTGCTCGGACTCGCAAAGACGGTGTTGCGGGACGCCGAACTGATCGCGCTCGACACGGTCGCAGATTTGGAAACACTGACACAACCGGTGGCTCCACAGCCCCGGTGATCGAAAGAGACTCGGTGCTTCGCAGGAGGATTGCACAATGCCCGTCACCCCATCACCCGAGCTGACGACGATGGAAACACAGAATACCGCCGCCAAAACCCGGACCACCCTGATCACGGGCGGGGCCAGGGGAATCGGCGCGGCGATCGCCCGGAAGCTGGGTGAGACGGGACACCGGATCGCGATCTGCGACGTGGATCGTGCCACCATGGACGACTCCGTCGCGCAAATGCGTTCCGACGGGATCGAGGCTCTGGCGGTTGAGGCGGACCTGGCCTCACCCGGGGCAGCCAACGCGGTCATTGATCGCGTTGAGGAACGCTGGGGACCGGTCGAGATTCTCGTCAACAACGCGGGCATCACACGGGACGGCCTGCTGGTGCGCATGAGCGACGATGACTTCAACACCGTCCTGGCGATCAATCTCGTCTCCGCCTTTGCCTTGTCGCGCCGGTCGGCGCGGGCGATGATGAAAGCCCGCTGGGGCCGTATCGTGAACATCAGCTCGGTGGTGGCGCTGATGGGCAATGCCGGCCAGGCCAATTATGTCGCCGCCAAGGCCGGCTTGATCGGACTCACCAAGACACTGGCCCTTGAACTCGCACCGCGGGGGATTACGGTCAATGCCGTCGCCCCGGGGTTTATCGCCACCGGCATGACCGCCAGGCTCCCCGAGGCCGTGGTGGCAGATTATCAGTCCCGCATTCCCTTGGGCCGGTTCGGCGCACCCGAGGATGTTGCCGGCGTAGTCGCTTTCCTGTGCTCGGAGGTGGCCTCGTATATGACCGGCCAGACGCTCCGAGTGGACGGTGGAATGGTGATGGCCTGAGGCAACGATCCGGCGGGGCCGGACGGCAGCTTGATTTTGGTTGCCAAGAGAGCGTTATTCAAACCGATTCGATGCGTTTTTTCTGGAGAGAATTGAGAGTTTGACATTCTACCAAGGCTGGTAGACGGCAGGAGAGGAGAAGACATGGCATCTGTAGAGGAACGGGTCAGAAAGATCATCGTGGAGCAACTGGGGGTCAACGCTGAGCAGGTGACCATGGAAGCGTCCTTCATTGATGATCTGGGAGCCGATTCTTTGGACACGGTGGAATTGGTGATGGCCCTCGAGGAAGAGTTCGGACTGGAAATCCCCGACGACGAGGCCCAGAAGATCGCCACTGTCCAGTCGGCGGTTGACTACAT
>DATKYL010000331.1:0-5016 GCA_035528515.1 Acidobacteriota bacterium
TGTGCTTGTCCGACAGATCGATCCGGCGACCGGCCATGAACTCGATTTCCACCTGCGTCGGCGTTTCGAGAACGTCGCCGTCGGTCACAATCATTGTGGCGTCCTTGCCGACCGCCAGCGACCCGATACGATCATCGACGTGGAGTATCTGCGCCGGGTAGAGCGTGATCGCTTTCAGCGCCTCATCCGCCGGGAGACCGTGTGCCGCCGCGGTTGCCGCCTGGTAAGGCAGATTACGGACATTCGAGGCGCCGCCGTTCGAAATACAGAACCTGACCCCGGCCTGATGGAGCCGAGCCGGGACCGTGAACGCGGCATCGTACGGATGGTCGCGTTGTTCGGGCATACGGTGGATCCCGCGGACGATCACCGGGATATCATCCTTCTTGAGCAGCTCGGCGCAAAGCGGTGCATCGTACCCGCCGGAAACGATCAGCCGTATGCCCTCCCGTTCGCCGAAAGCAATCGCCGCCTGCATCTGCTGGAGGTCGCCCGCGTTCACAATGACCGGCATGCGCTTCTCAAGCACCGGGATCATCGCCTCCCAGCGCGAGTCGTGAGGGTGATGCGGCGTGCCGCCGGCGGATTCGCCGTTCCGCGCCTTCCAGTAGGCACGGGCGTCGGCGAAGGCGTCGCGGATTCGGACAAGCGACTCGTCGCGGTCCTTTATCTGCTCCTCCTCCGACTGCCGCATCCACCACGCGGTGATCGTGCTCATGCGCGGCCAGTTGAGATGCATGGCGATCGGCGCCCGCAAGGTCATGTCTTCATACGTCCAGCCGTCGAGGTACAACAGTGCCGAGGTACCGGAGAGGATGCCCCCCGACGGAACCGTCAGCACCGCCGTCACCCCGTTTGAACGCGTCACCGGGATAATCTCGCTTTCGGGGTTGACCGCGACCTCGGCCCGAACGTTCGGGTTGATCGGACCGACTTCACGCATATCGTTCGAGGCGCGGACCGCTCCGATCTCGGTCAGTCCGATGACGGTCGACGCGTCGATGAGCCCCGGATACACGTGCTTCCCGCTGACGTCGATCGTCTCGGCACCGGCAGGCACCGTCGCGTTCGCTCCAAGCGCCGTGATCTTGCCGTCGGTGAATACGATCGTCCCGTTCGGGATATCCGGTCCCTCGACCGGATGGATCGTGCCGCCGACCAGCGCGATCGGGCGTGTCTGCGGCGGGGCGGGAATCTGTGTCGATGCCACGCCGATGGCCGCCACCGCGACCACGATCAGCACTGCTGTCGTCAGGATTCTCTTCATCTCAGCGGCCCTCCCCAAACTCGTCGCCCCAGTGCGCATCGAAGACGTCGGCGCGCGGCCATTTGCGCTTGTGCCCTCCCGAGTCTCCGCTGCCACCGTCGTCTCCCACTGTGAGGATCTTCTGAATCAGCTCAGCGCGCATCTCCTGTATCCGCTCGCGCCACGCCGCGTCCTCCGCGCGGTCGAAATACCTGCGCCCATCGATCCAGGTCTGCTCGCAGAATGAGAGCGTCGAGAGCGGCGACCCGTTCCAGACCGACAGATCGGCGTCCTTGCCGACCTCGATCGAGCCGGTACGATCGGCGACTCCCAGCTGGATCGCCGAATTCACGGTAACGAATTTGAGCGCCTCCTGCTCCGGGATACCGCCGTATTTCATCGCCTTGGCGGCTTCGGTATTGAGGCGTCGCGCCAGTTCGTCGGAGTCGGAGTTGAACGATACGACAACCCCCGCGTTGTGCATGAGCGCGCCGTTGTAGGGAATCGCGTCGTAGACCTCGACTTTATAGGCCCACCAATCGGAAAACGCCGACCCGTACGCGCCGTGCCGCACCATCTCATCGGCAACCTTGTACCCTTCCAGATTGTGCTGGAGGACGCCGAGCCTGACGCCGAACGCCTCGCAGGTGCGCAGCAGCGCGAGCACCTCGTCCTGACGGTACGCATGGCAGTGGATCACGCGGGTCCCGTCGAGCACCTCAACGATCGCGTCGAGTTCGAGATCCCGGCGTGGGGGAATCCCCTTCTTCGTCTTGCGCCAGTTCTCCCAGCGCGTCTGGTACTCCCGTGCCGCGGCGAACTCGTCGCGGACAATCTGCTCGACTCCCATACGGCTTTGCGGGTATCGCGTCTGGAACTCATCGCCCCAGTTGCTCTGCTTCACGTTCTCCCCGAGGGCGAATTTGATACCCGGCGTCGCCGCCGGAAACTTCATTTCCTCTGGCCCCGCGCCCCAGCGCGTCTTGAGGACCTGATTCTGACCGCCGATCGTGTTCGCCGAACCGTGCAGCACATTGATCAACGTCACCCCACCGGCCAGTTCCCGGTAGATGTTGATCTCGTTGCAGTCGACGTAATCACCGATCCGCACCTCGGCGCTGATAGTCTGTCCCGACTCGTTGATCCCGCCGTCCGTGGCCGTGTGCGAGTGAGCGTCGATAATCCCCGGCGCCAGGTGCTTCCCGTTCAGATCGACGACCCGGGCACCAGCCGGGGCGGTGATATCCGTGCCCACCGCAGTGATTTTCCCTTTCTCAATGAGCACCGAACCCGATTCCAGCTTGCCCTGCGGACCGCTGGTCCAGACCGTCGCATTCCGGAAAAGGACCGCATCCGGCTGCTCGGGCGGATCATCGACCCCGAACGCCCCTAACGGGTAATTCACAGGGAAACTCGCCATCTTCGGCGCATCCGGCTTTGATGTGTCGGCCTCGGGGACAAACGCCTCGGTCCGCTGCGCGGTCCAGGTGAAGCGCGACCCGTCGGACCAGACACCGTCGCCGACCAGCCTCTCCCCTGATTGCGTGGCGCTCAGTTGCACCACCCCGGGCCAGCCGAGTGAGTCGCCCTTGAATGAGCACGCGATCCGGGCGTCGATCAGACCGACCTCGCGCAGTTTCTCTTCCAGCGTGTCTTTCGTGATCTTGCCGCTGAGCTTGGCCGGTTCCCCCTTGAGAATGAGCCGGACCGTGTCACCGGCAGCCTGTTGTTCCGAGAGGGTCAACTCCCAGGTGCCCCGCGCGTCGATGACCGGCTCGGTTTTGACTTCATAGCACGTCCCGTTAATCCACGTTTCCAGAATCTCAGTCTTCTTCGCAAAGAGGTCGCCGTCGGTCACGACGAAATTCGCGACTTTGCCGGGGGCGATGGTGCCGATCTTCTCGGAGACACCGAACAGCGCCGCCGGCGTCGTCGTCAGCGCCCGCAGTGCCGCGTCGGCATCAAGCCCACGGGCGACCGCCTGCCGTACCGCCTCAAGAAACTTCCCGGTCTCTTTGAGGCCGTCGGTGGTCAAGGCGATCGTCATTCCCGCGGCGGCCAATCGTCCCGGGTTTTCCGGAGCAATATCCCAGTCCATCAGCGTTTCGAGTGTAACACCCATCGCCTCTTCCGGTGTCTTCACCTTGGGTGCCTCGGGGAAATTGAGCGGCACGACCACCGGACGCCCGGTCGCGGCGATCAGGTCGAGTCGCCGGTACTCATCGCCCGATCCGCGGACGATAACATTGAGTCCGAACTCGCGCCCGATCTGGTCGGCCCGGAGAAAGTCCTTCTCGTCTTCAGCTTCGATCATCACCGCACGGCTTCCGCCCGCATATCCGTGCAATGCCTCCAGAGCGTCATTCCGCTCCGGACGAGGCAGGTCGCGCTGCTTAGCAGACGCGGCGTGTGCCTGACGGTACCAGTCGGCGTCGTAGAACGCTTGCCGGACGAGCGACATCGCCCCCATCGGCGAATCGGGATATCCGCGGTTCTCCCAGTCGCCAACCGGTGCCAGCCTAAGATGCAAGGCAACGTCGCCCCTGAGGATCGCCTGCGCGGGGTCGTCGTCCCCCGTGCCCACCACCGCGCTCGTGCCCTTGATGATCCCACCTGCCGGCGCCACCAGTCTGGTTGTGATGCCCTGAGACCGGTAGGCTTCGTTAGTTTTTGCGCTCGGTGCGTAGAGCCGGTCGGCGCGGGTTTGCGGAACGACATGCGGATTCCAGTAATTCGCCCCGCCGCCCGATGACGGCGTCCCCGAACTACCCCCGTCGCGCCGCCCGTTCTCACGACCGCCCGACGCCTTCTCTTCCGGCAGTTCGCTGAATGCATCGATCAAGCCCGGATAGATCGTGCGCCCGGTCATGTCCCAGACGCGCGCATCGGCGGGAATCGCGACATTCGCCCCCACTGCCTGGATCACTCCGTCGCGCACGATCACCGTCCCGTTGGCGATTACCGTCCCGGGCGCGGTCACGATGCGGGCGTTCGTGAGGGCGTGCACCGCCGGCGTGTGCTCTCGAATACCGGGAAACGGCACGGTCGTCTCGGTCGCTGCGGCAACGAACGCCGTCCCGATGAGAAACACGCCGACCGCCACGGTACGAACCAGATGGCATCGGTTGCCTACCATGGATTCTCCCTTCCTGAAGTGAAACGGCACGATCCGTCCATCTGACCGCCGGCGAGGGTTGCGGGCTCGGACGGAAGACCTGTTGCTCACCAAAGAGCATCAGTTGGGTTCCGGAAATCAAGTGCCAATACGAACACGGCATCTCCCCGGAAGACTGTGGAGAGCCGGGCGCCCACATGAGGACGGATGTTCATCGGTCGAGTCCTGTGTGAGGGTGCAGGCTGAATACGGCGCTCCCCACCCTCCACCGACCGCGCTCAGAGGGGAGCGGGGCCGAACCTCCTATCGCAGACGGGAGGAACCGGCCGGAAGTTTCACGGAAGTGCGGCGCAAGGGGTGGTTGCCCGCCGCCGAGTACGGAGGTAGATTGTGGCGCCTCCGGGTCTGCCGACAGGGTCCCTGTCGGTGTCCCGGGATTGACGATCTTGACTGCGAGCTGACTCTGATGCCGGTACAGACACAAGCGACCGACTTTCCGGACACCCGCGCCATCACGCGTACCCTGCCCTCGGGTCCCACCCGGGGGACCGCCCGCGACTGGCTCGCCTTCCAGATTGGGAAAATGCCGGGACGGCTGGCACAGCGTTTCGGAGGCCGTGCGAAGGTCAGACCCCACCGCGAGCTTCTGCAGGCA
>DATKYL010000332.1:0-2404 GCA_035528515.1 Acidobacteriota bacterium
CACGCCGAGCCACAGGCCGTAGGAGGCCGCGATAAGAAGGGCCGGTATCTCGAACACCCCGTACGGCAAAACCTTGAACGCCGCCTTCGAGTAACCGGACACCTCGGATGCCTGGCGGTACAGCACGCCCAGGCCAAACGCGTTGGAGCCGACGACGAATGTCGGGATGATTCCGACGACCACGCCGAAGAGGACCACGAACATCGTCACCATCACATTCTGTACGAGGATATTGAAGAAAAGCATCCCGCCGGAAAGTTCCCGATAGTCGCCTGCCATCGCCTCGAACATCCCGACAATTTGCCGCCGGATGGGCGATGGGACAAAGGTACCCGCCAGGAAGGAGGCGGCGAAGATCAGGGTCAGAATCAGGAGGTACGGTTTTATGGTCCGGTCGAACATCCCCGCGAGATTCAATTCGCCATCCTCGTCAGGCCGCGAACCGGAGCACCGCGATGAAATGACACGCGGTGCCCGCGACGACGAACAGGTGCCAGACGAAGTGGCAGTAACGGACCCGTTTCACCGCATAGAACACCACACCCACCGTATATGCGATGCCGCCTGCCGACACCCAGAGCAGGCCCTCCGATGGCATACGGAGTCTCAACGGCTTTACCGCGACCAGGATGAGCCAGCCCATGGCGATATACAGGGAGATCCTGAGTTTCGGATACCGCACTCCTCCTACCGTCGTAAGTACGACGCCCCCAAGGGCCAACCCCCACACGATCCCGAACAGCGTCCAACCCCACGTGCCGCTGAGCACACTTAGGGTAATCGGCGTGTACGTGCCGGCGATCATGACGTATATCGACGCGTGGTCAAGAAGCCGGAACACCTGCTTGGCACGATTCGCCGGCAAGGCGTGGTAGAGCGTGGATGTGAGGTACAGCAGCACCGTCGCGCCAGCGAAGACGCTTGCGCCTGCAATTCGCGCTGCGCCGCCATGCCGGACCGCTGAAAGAACTAGAACAGGGGCCGCAACCAGCGCCGCTAGCAGGCCGACTCCATGGCTGACGCTGTTTGCGATCTCCTCCCCGCGGGACTGCGTGGGACTCGTCATGGATAATCCTGGCGTGTCGGACGGACGACGATGTCGCAGATATGCACATGGGGCGGCCGGGTGACAATGTAGTGTATGGCGACCGCCACGTCGTCCCCCTGCAACAACGGGCCGAATTTTTCCTTGAAGCCGTTCTGCATCTCGTCGCTGTACCCCGCCACCGCCTGAAACCCGCTGAGCACGACCCCGGGTTCGACCAGCGAAACGCGAACCCCTTTCGGCCCCACCTCACGGCGCAACCCTTCGGCGAGCGCATGCACGGCGAATTTCGTGGCGCCATATACCGCGCTGAAGGGAGATATGTGCCGCCCCACCACCGATCCGACGATAACGATATCCGCCGCCGCTTTCGGGTAGGCGCTCTGCTGGCCGTCCACCATCTTCTGCGCGGCTTTCTGCAGCAAGGCGAGGGTGCCGGTCACATTGATTCTCATCGTCTCCTCGAATTGCGCCAGATCGGCGTCCTTGACCGACCCCCCCAAGCCTCTCCCCGCGTTGGCGACGACAATGTCGGCCGGTTTGCCGAACCGCTCCATCGCCGCGGCAAAGAGGCGGTCAAGGACGGTGCCATCGGATGCGTCCCCCGCGACACCGCGAAACGCGGAGCCGATCTCCTTTTCATTCGCCGCAAGTACCGCGGCGTTGCGCCCGTTTCCGACCACGCCGAAGCCGGAGGCAACGAATTTCCTGGCAGTGGCTTCGCCGATCCCGGATGTGGCGCCGGTCACGATCGCGATGCGCGAATATTTTCCAGACATGGTTCCCCCTCCTGTTGCCGTCTGCGCGGTTTCACTCCGCCTTCATGCATGATAATGGAGATGGAAGCCCGGTGTGACGGGAAAGCGAACATTTGGCGGAGAGGAGGATTCCGTGAACCTCAAGATCCTGACCGTGGACCGGTTGCGAAGACTCTACGGCGACACGGTCGCGGTGGACGGGGTCTCCTTCGATGTCGGGCAAGGCGAAATCGTCGGCCTCCTGGGGCCGAACGGGGCCGGGAAGACGACCATCATCAACATGATCCTCGGGGTCCTCGAGCCGACCTCGGGGACGATCCGCATCGAAGGCGCCGACATCGCCGCAAGCCGTGTCCGGGCGCTGGAGCGCACCAACTTCGCTGCCGTTTACGCCCCGCTTCCCGGCAACCTGACCGTGTACCAGAATCTCCGCGTCTTCGGACTGATGTACGGGGTGAAGGAACTTCCGGAACGGATCGAGGCGCTGCTGGAACAGTTCGATCTCAAAG
The DNA here is from genome assembly GCA_035528515.1 of Acidobacteriota bacterium. Taxonomy (GTDB): domain Bacteria; phylum Zixibacteria; class MSB-5A5; order WJJR01; family WJJR01; genus DATKYL01. Next base: position 2,313 of record DATKYL010000332.1, read on the forward strand.
GACTGCGACACTCCCGGTGCGGCGTCCTCTCTTCCGGGGAACAAACCCGCGTGAGCCTCGCCAAGGCGATGATCAATCGGCCGCGCCTTCTG
>DATKYL010000333.1:0-2414 GCA_035528515.1 Acidobacteriota bacterium
GGGCTGATCGTCAACGTGCGACGGCACTGGCAGGATTACTAACGTGGCCGCACTGACCAGCGAACGAGCGTCGCCGCGTACGTCATTGCCGCGGTTGTGGCGTTGGGCTGCGCCGATCGCCGGGTTCGTGTTTCCGTCGACCTGCCCGGTGTGCGGTACCACCACCGAATCCGATACGGACATCTGGTGCGCCGGCTGCCTGCCGCGGGTGCGACGGTGGGGCCGCTGTGTCTGCCCGCAGTGCCGCCGCTTCCGTCCCTCCGATTTCAGCGACTGCCCCGACGGCCATGCGCCGGTGCAGCCGACCTTTGTTGCTGTGCTGGGTCCGTACGATGCCGCCTTCCGCGCGGTGGTCGGCGCGGTGAAATACCGCGGCCGCCGTTCACTGGCGCGCCTGCTGGCGCGGGAGATGGCTGAGCGGCTCGATGTATTCGAGGCGATCGACACGATCGTCGCCGTGCCCACCTCGACTCGCAAAGTGCGCGAACGGGGCTTCGGGCACGCCGAGGAAATCGCGCGTCACCTGGCGGCGGACGTCGGTCTGCCGTTTCGACCGGCAGCGCTGTACGCGACCCGTCGGCTCGCCGACCAGACACGATTGTCCGCGACACAGAGAGAGGCGAATCTCAGCGGCGCCTTTGCGGTGCGTCCTGATGAAAGGATCAAAGACCGCGGCGTGCTCGTGGTCGATGATGTCACGACCACCGGCGCGACACTCGCCGACGCCGCCCGGGCTCTGACCGAGGCCGGCGCCCGACGGGTCGGCGCGGTCGTGGTCGCACTCAATCTCGGCGGCCCGGCGGCGGACCTGAGGTTCTGATCGTGAAGAGATCCCGCGACTCCATCCCGGGCGCTGCGGCCGGTTTACCCGCGGCGGGGGAGAGGTGCGCGGACACCCGCCCGTTGCATCAGTGGGTGGAGCGTTTCTTAGACAACCTGGTCCTGGTGCGGGGCCGGACGGCCAACACGCTGCAAGCCTACCGGCGCGACCTCGCCCGTTACGATCATTTCTGTGGAACCCGCCACATCCGGCATCCCCGTGACATCGACGCGCGGCTGGTCGGGGAATTTCTCGGGCACCTGACCACCGCCGGTCTGTCGCCGGCGTCGATGGCACGTTCGCTCTCGTCGGTCAAGAGTTTTCATCGCTACCTGTTGCAGAACGAAATCTGTCCCCACAACCCGGCCCGTTCTCTGCGCACACCGCGTATCCCGCGGCGGCTGCCCGATATCCTCTCGGTGCGGCAGATGCGCAAGCTCCTCGCGGCCCCTCCGGAAGACGATCCCAACGGCATCCGCGATCGCGCGATCCTGGCCGTGCTCTACGGGTGCGGCCTGCGCGTATCGGAGGCCGCGCATCTGTCGCTCGACGAAGTCGATTTCGAATCGCAGTTCGTACGGATTCGCGGCAAGGGGAACAAGGAGCGACTCGTTCCTTTCGGGCGCATGACACACGACGCGTTGACCGTGTACCTCGACGGTCCCCGCTTTACCGGACGCCGCGGTTCGGAGTGCGATCGTGTTTTTCTCAGTCGTCGCGGGGAGGGACTCACGCGAATGGGCATGTGGCTGGTCGTTCGGAAAGCGGCGACGCGTGTCGATCTGACCGGTCGCGTCACGCCGCATACTTTCCGTCATTCGTTCGCGACGCACTTGATCGAAGCCGGTGCCGATCTGCGATCGGTGCAGATGATGCTCGGCCATGCCTCGGTTTCCACCACGCAGATTTACACCCATCTCGACCGCCGCCACCTCCAGGACGTGCACGCCCGCTGCCATCCGCTTGAAGCCGTTGCGCGGCAAGCGGTTGCGGGCGGTAAATCAGCTTAATTTCCCGAAGCCCCGGGACCGATCTTAGTAGTGGGGCCCGAATATCCTGTTTCGGGGCTGGATCGGGGTGTTCTCACACACATGGCAGAGGGGGTGCTGCCGGTGAGGGGCAGGGATGATCTGCAGTTATTTCGGTAACGTGTCGCCCGGTTGGGTGGACGCGCTGCGCACCGCGCTCAGCGAATTCCATCCCGAACTGGTGCCCTTCCGCAATCGCAGCGAGTTGGCCGATCTCGCGTTGCGGGCCCTCCTCGATCTCGTTGTCATTCCAGTCGAATCGAACGACCAGCGGATCCTGACCCTGGCGACGGCGGCGAAAGCGATCCCGGCATTGGCGGTCGTGCCGGTCGTGCTGTGGCATCCCGATCCCGATACCGAGACAATCACCCGAATCCTCGATTCCCCGATCGACGATCTGGTCGTCGGCGCGCCCGACGATCCGGCCGCCGGCGCGCGTCTGCGTCTGGTGGTACGGCGCAGTTGGCGTGACCTCGATGTCAATCCCTCCAGTCGCCTCCCGGGTCCGACCACGATCGAACGCGTCCTGGCCACCAAGATCGACGCGCGCGAGGAGTTCGCGATCT
>DATKYL010000334.1:0-7061 GCA_035528515.1 Acidobacteriota bacterium
GTACCGGATGATCAGGGCAAGCAGGTGCGGCTGCGCTGGTCCTATGACTTGAACAACGACTCTCTCTTGGACGAATTCATCATCTTCAGGCGGATCGATCTCGCTGCCTCTGTGAAGCATCTACCGGCAGCGATCTTTTCAGGCCTGGGCTTCCCGCCCGGTGACTGGGAGGTCGCTGCGTCGTTTGGCGCTTATGGCGACACGGCGTACCAGACGGTCATGCCGACGCTGGTCGATTCGACTTTGACCGAGGGTACGCAGTACTCGGTCTTCTTCGTCCGCGGGCGCTCCACCAACCCGATCGTGTATATCGATTCCCCGGTCGATTCGGGGTATTCGGTGGACAATATCGCCCCGGCGCCGCCGTCCGGTCTCCAGGCATCGACGGACGGGTTGGATGTCACACTCACATGGCAGCCGGTTTCCGATCTGGACTTTCAGCATTACTGGGTCTATCGTGACGTAACGCTGGGCTTCGTCCCTGACCCGAGCAAGCGCATCGGCGCGACCAGCGATCCGACGTTTGTGGACGATGACACCGGCGGCGGGCCACCGTGGTACTACAAGGTCTGTGCCGTTGATGATGCCGGTAACGAAGGCGACCCCTCAAATGAGGCGGCCGTCATTGGCTGCACCTGTGATTGCCACGCGGACCCGGAGTGTGATGCGGTCACGAATGTTCTGGACGTGGTCCGGGCGGTGAATGTGGCATTTCGTGGCGGGGCCGATATTCCCGATCCCAACGCGGCCTGTCCGCGGGTCACAACCGATGTGAACTGTGACGATGTCACCAACGTCCTGGATGTGGTCCGTTTTGTCAACGTCGCCTTCCGCGATGCGGACCCGGCGACGCAATTCTGCGATCCTTGTTCGCCATAGGTTGCAGATCGCTCCCCGGCGGCCGAGAAGGGATTCTCAATTGCGGTTCCTGACGGCAGTCACCCATACCTTTTCGCCGGAGAGTCTGGTGAACCGACCGGTCACGGGAAAGAGACGAAAGCCGATGAAGCGTGTAAGAGACGTAGTTCTTGGCGTGCTGTGCATCTGGCTGATGGCCGGATCGGTTTCGGCGCAGCAGACCACTATCGGACCCGAGCCGCCGCCCGGCACCGACCGCGGGCTGGAATCGGTCAAGATGGCGCCGGTCATTATCCCGGGGGTCCCTCCCTACATCTGGCATCACGGCTGTGGCCCGACCTCGGTCGGGATGATCGTGGGTTTCTGGGACAGGTTGCGGCCCGATCTGGTTCCCGGCGATGCCACGCTGCAGACCGTCGCCGTGGACGCGATGATCGCCGATGACAGTGAGAGCCAGATCTGCGGCGGAGTGGCCTCTGATCATTACCAGGACTATTCTTGCCCGAAGGATGCCAGTCCCGGCCCGCTCGAGCCGGATCGTTCGCAGACGGGCGGCGCCCACGTCGATAATTGTGTGGGGGATTTCATGCACACGTCCTGGAGCGCCGCGGGGAATTACTACGGCTGGAGCTGGAATGCCGATGTACCCCAAGCGTTCATCGGTTATGTCAATAGCGTGGACGCCGACGCCCTGCCGGTCGCCGCGAATTACTCCTTCGATTGGTTCAGCTGGGAAGACTACAAGTGGCAAATAGACAACGCCCGGCCGGTTGGGATCATCGTTGACACGGATGGCGACGGCGGAACCGATCATTTCGTGACCGGGATCGGTTACGACGACGCCACCATGCAGTACGGGATCTACGATACCTGGGACACGCAGATTCACTGGTACGCCTGGCGTAGCATGATGTCCGGCCGTACCTGGGGGATCTACGGGGTGACGACGTTCTATTTCGAGAGCAACGATATGGACGACGACGGGGTCCTCAACGAAGAAGACAACTGTCCCACCGTCTACAATCCCGGCCAGGAAGATCCCGACGGCGACGGCATCGGTGATGCGTGTGACAATTGTCCGGGCGTGTACAACGCGTGCGAATTCGATCCCCTGAACGACGCCGACTGCGACGGGTACTGCGCCGAGGTCGACAATTGTCCGACCATCAGCAATCCGGGCCAGGAGGACGGCAACACCAACGGCATCGGCGACGCCTGCGAGTGCACCAGCCCGAACTACACTTTCACCGGCGGTCTGGCCGGATACCGGCTCGGCTGGCGGGTCAGCGGCGCCGGCGACGTGAATGACGACGGCTATGACGATATGATCGTCGGTCGTCACGGTCTCCAGGCTGCGGCCACCGACCCGGGGCAGGCCTATGTGTACTCCGGTTACGACGGCGCTCTTCTCTACACATTCACCGGTGAGGCGGCGCGCGACTGGTTCGGCCATTCGGTCGCCGGTGTGGGTGATCGCAACGGCGACGGGTTTGACGATGTGGCTGTGGGCGCGATTGCCAATGATGCCGCCACCTTCAACGCCGGCCGGGTTTACGTCTTCCACGGCGGCGCCGGACCATTTCCGATCAGTGTCGGCGCGGCCGATGCCGACCTGATTCTCTCCGGGAGCGCCGCGGGCGACTACTTCGGAACCGCGCTCGCATCAGTCGGTGACCTGGACGGCGATACGGTGCCGGAATTGCTCGTGGGAGCCGAGCAGTACAGCGGCGCCCCCGGCTATGCGTCCCTCTATTCGGGGCGGACCGGCGCATTTATGCACATGTTCACCGGTGACGGGGTGGGTGATCTGTTCGGACACGATGTTGCCGGTGCCGGTGACGTGGACAATGACGGGACACCCGATCTGATTATCGGTGCGCAAGAGAACGACGCCGGCGGGGATAACGCCGGCCGCGCGTACGTCTACTCGGGACAGACATACACCCCCCTTCACACCTTCACCGGCACCATCCTTGCCGGTCTGGGAGAATCGGTCGGCGGCGTTGGTGACGTCGATGACGACGGTCACGATGACGTGATCGTGGGCGCGCCGCGCGACAACGGCGGCGTACTGAATTCGGGTGCCGCATATGTCTACTCCGGTCACACCGGTGATCTCGTCCGTGCCCACCACGGGTCGCTCGCCGACGACGCGATGGGCACCGCTGTCGCCGGGCTGGGCGACATCGACGGCGACGGGTTTCGCGACTACGGCGTTTCGGCTGCCGGTGCCCTGGATGTCTTCGTGTACTCCGGCCGGTACGGCACACTCCTCATGCATTTTGAGGGTGAGTTCGTCGGCGACTTGTACGGGACCGATCTGGCCGATGCAGGAGACCTTAATGCCGACGGCATCGCCGATCTCGCGGTGGGGGCCTATTGGAACGACGCCGGCGGTGCGAACGCGGGCCGTGCTTACGCCTACTTCCTCGGTGACGTCGACAGCGACGTATTCGCCGCCGGGTGCGACAACTGTCCGCTGAGCTACAATCCCACGCAGAGCGACGGCGACGGTGACGGAACGGGTGACGCGTGCGACGTGTGCGCCTGTGATTGTCACGCCGATCCGCAGTGCGATGCGGTGGCGGACGTGCTCGACGTGGTGAAGGCGATCGGAGTGGCATTCCGCAGCGCGCCACCGATTCCGGATCCGAATCCGGAGTGTTTCTATGCGACAACGGACGTCGACTGTAACGGATTGACCGACGTGATCGATATTGTGCGAATGATCAATGTGATTTTTCGCAGTGGCGATCCCGCGGCGCAATTCTGCGAGCCGTGTGCGCCGTAGGCGTAGTTGAGTGCCTTAGAAGCACTTGCGGATTGCAATATCGGGGAGCGGAGCTTCGGGCGCAGATAGCGAGGCGGAGTTGGTGCCACGGCTGATTGTCTGGCGGTAGCCGCTGTTGTGGTTCGCAGCCATGTGGTGACCGGTGTGTTGCTCACCGCGCGTCATGCGCTTGCACCACTATTCACTTGACAAAGCGATAAGATGGCTCTCTCTTGAGAGCATCGCACCTGGCATCGCCTCCCTGACCCGGGGACTGGCCAGGAATATGTTCGATCCGCAAAGCTCCAATCGGAGACAACCACTCGGAGGTGGCAGTATGCGACTGATCCTGGGAATGGGTCTGGCCGTCCTCATGACGTTCGGCGGACCCGTGGCACTGGCAGCGAACCACGTCGAGGTGGAATCCAAGACGGTCAGTTCGGGCGCGATCGGCGCCACCGTGGGAGTGTTTATCGAAAACGACGTCGATCTGGCCACTTTGGTCGTGCCGCTGGAAATCCGGGAGGTGGATGCCGGGTCGTACATTGCCGGCTCGTTGGCATTGACGGTGCAGGGGCGCGTGGCGGCCAGCGGGCTAACGGACTTTACGATTTTGCTGTATTACCCTACCCCCTCCGCTCAGACCTGCAGCGGCCCGATTACGAACACCTACACAGATCAGGGAGCCATCGACTTCGTCTCGCCTGATGCGGTGGTTTGGGTGGGTCTCAAGACGTCCAGTCCGTGTTTGGAGCCGGGTTCGGATGGGGGGACACCGTCGATCCTGCTGACGTTCGACGTGACCGGAGCGCCGGGGTCATTCGTGATCGACACCTGTTGCACTTGGCCCAACAACCATCTGACGTTTCTTGAATGTGTCACCGAGGTGGAGATTCCGCCGACGTTCACGGCGGGCACTATCGAGATCGCCTTGAATGAGTGCCCGATCATCGAGGGTTTCGAGTACGACCCGGTCGTGGTGATGACCGGCAACCATACCGAGAACAGCATGTTCGCCTCGGATCTGGAGGGCGACCCGATCGAGTACTATCTCTTGTACGGACCGGGAACCGTGAATACGATGACGGGGGAATGGATGTACGACGCGGCCTGCTGGGATGTCGGTTCCAACGAGGTCAGGATCGGTGCCACCGACCGGGGTATCGGCGAATGTGACGAGTGGAGTTTCCTGCTCGAGGTTCTCCCCTTCCCCCCCGAACCGTACTGCACCGACGTGGTGGTCACCTGCGGTGAGGTGGCGGACCAGCTCATCACCGTTTTCGGCGGCTGCCCGCCCTACGCGTTCGCGGTGATTTCGGGGCCGGGGATGTTCGATTCTCCAGGCCACTGGTTCTGGGAGCCGACCTGTGAGGAGGTCGGGTCGTATCCGGTCGAAATCGTCGTGTCCGACGGGTATACGGAAGTCTACTGCGCGTTCACAGTCGAGGTTACTGAGCAGCCTGTTCTCACGTGTCCCTGCGCCTGCCACAGCGACCCTCAATGCGACAGCGTGACGAATGTGCTCGACGTGGTCACCGCGGTCAACGTTGCCTTCCGGAGTGCCCCGCCCGTTTTCGATCCTGGCTGCACGTATGAACGGACCGATGTCGATTGTTCCGGATTCACCAACGTCATCGACGTGGTGAGGTTCGTTAATGTGGCGTTCCGTGGAGGCGATTATTATCTGGAGTTCACCTTCGCGGGATCACTCACCGCCCCCAGCCCCAGAATCATCTTCCCTCCGAACGGTACCATCATGAATGGTCTTACCGTCTTCGTCGCCGACGAGACGAATCCGTGTCTGACACCTTACGACATACTGTACGCACGCTTCGAGTATTCGCTGGATGAGAGCATCTGGCACTTTCTGGACGAACAGTATGATCTCATGGGTGACTCGGAGGGGCCCTCGCCGGGTATCTGGGATGCGGGTTGGGACCTGTCGCCGATGCCGTCCGGACCGCTGTATGTCCGGGTCGTGATGGAGACCTATGACGAGGTTGTCGGCACGTCCCCGTCGGTGATGATCATCAACAACCTGGCCCCGATTGCGCACGTGACCGTCGAGGGCGATTCAGCGTTGGTCAGCTTCGACGCCAGCGGATCTGAGGATCTCGACGGCGCCATTGTCTCCTGGCAGTGGGATTTCGGGGATGGCAGCTACGGTTCCGGGCCCATTGTGGATCACTATTTCCTCGATCTGGACAAGTCGTCGAATATCACGGTCGAGCTGACCGACGATTATGGAACCAGTGGTTGGGGCATCTTCCGGCTCACCTTTGCACCGGCAGTCCTCGAGGTTGCCGATGGGTGTATCTGCGATGCGATCGCCTTGCGCGGCGATAATCTACCTGCGGAAGGGACGGCGTTCGGTCCTGACGGCGTTGTCGGCGGCACGAATAATGACTGGGGTACACGCCGGGGGCAACGTGACGGCACCACCCTCGGTCCGCTGAATGGCAATCCTCAGAACACGGCTGCAGGTACGACGGAGAAGCCATTCACAGGTTACGCCTTCGAGGTCGTGGCGGACGTTACAGGCAATCCGGCCCTGTGTCGTGAAATCCAGGTTCGCAAGAGCTCGTCGCTGGTCCAGGGGACTACGCAGGCTGCGTGCGCGCAGGTAGGAGGTACGTGGGAGGGAGGCGGGACGTGCCGACTGGCCGGGAGGTGGGGACTGCGGGCCAGCACCAACTTCCCGGACCCGACGCAAGTGGACCTCGATTTGGACGGGACAAACGATATCACTCAAGCCACCAACCCCGAGTTCCCTGTAGGCGGCACTCAGTTCGGCCCCGATGGCAGCAGATCTTATCGGGAGCCAGTGGCGTCTCTCAAGGCACACCCGGACAGCAAGATTGTCTACAGTGATGCTCCCCGGTTTGGGGGGGGGTGCGGTGAGTTGTCAACCTATGTCGCCGATTTCATCTTCCTTGTTCGCGGGACGGACAACAAGTACTGCTACGTGGCGTTCACGATCAATCTGGTCAAGCGCACCGACCCGATCCAGGACGGTGAACAGCTCTTGCAGACCGGCACGGGTGTCGGAGTCACCGCCGTCCCCGGTGTTCCCTGATCCGGGTGCGCAATGTGGGCGGATAAGAAAAGTCCCTCCGGGCACATCCGGAGGGACTTTCCTGTATCCCCTTCTTCTCGCGGCAGGCTGGTCAGTCTGACGGTCGTCGCGGTAGGTACACTCGCACCATTTTTCACTTGACAAAGCGACAAGACGGCTTTCTCTTGAGATCATCGCACCCGGCCACGCATCCCTGACCTGGGGACCGGCTGGGAGTACGTTCAATTCGCAAAGCTCCAATCGGAGACAATCAACCGGAGGTGGCACAATGCGACCGATCATGGGAGTGGTTCTGGCCGTCATCATGATGTTCGGCGGACCCGTGGCATTGGCAGCGAATCACGTCGAGGTGGAATC
>DATKYL010000335.1:0-5195 GCA_035528515.1 Acidobacteriota bacterium
CTGTCGATTATCGCCTACTCCTGGCCCGCGGTGCGGAAGACTCTACGGACATACAACAATGATGCAGCAGGTCACGTACTGCGCGCGCTGGTTCTGGGCGGCGTTCCGATTGCCTTCTATTCGATCTTCGGCAGTCTGAAAGGGCTGCGTTTCTACGCCGTCGCCTTTCCGCTGATCGCAATCACAATCGGTGTCGGAATGAGTCTGCTGTTGCGATTCGTCCTGTACAAGGCCCGACGTCTGCCGGTTCTTCCGCGGAGTTTCGTTGGCGTGGTTGCTGCCGCATGTGCGGTGGTTGTGATCGTCGTCGGTTCCGATGGCCCTGCCAGACACCTGCGGATGGATTCCGGTTTTCCGCGCGCGCTGGAACGGCTTGCCCGCGAAGCAGGGCGCGAGGGCACGGTGTCATCGTATCTCTGGCCGGTTGTCCAGTACGGCTGGCGTATGCCCATGAATGATCCGCCATTCGCCCTGTGGGGTCTCCTGGAAAGCGACCAGTGGGTCGTCCTGCATCCCATGCTCGATCGTGTGACGATCGACCTGCGCACACGTCTGGTGTCGAGACAGGAGGGGAACCCGGATTCGATCTGGGCGTTGCAACGGCGGTCGCTCCTTTCGTTCTGCGATTCGCTGTACAGCTATCTCAGTGATTTTCATTCCTCCGACTACTTCCTGAGTGAGAATGTGGTCGTCGGTATTCCGGTTCTCAGGCGATGGCAGGCGATGCGCAGTCCCGATCAGGATTACACGACCGTCTACCGCATCGATCCGAATAGGATTGCCGACAACATGGATCGAGGCGGCTGAGCTGGTTCCTCTGGATCGTATGAACGGTGGTCCGGCCTCAGCTTGCCGGTGCTGCTGAGGGGGAGTCAGCAGTGACGGCCCCATGACGCCATGCGGGGAGGTTCCTTGTTCCGTGCCCGCCACCCGAGGCGGTTGACACAACAGGCGTGTGTCACGTGATTCGTCTAAGGAAGCCTTTCGGGTTGAAGCTCAGAAGGAACTTCTCCCTGCCGCCATCGGATACGAATTCGCGATTCTCACTGAGAAACGCCCGGACGGCTTCCATGGGGCCGGGTCCGAAGTGGGGGGAGACCGGGTGGCCGTTGACGTTCGTGTCTTCAACGATCAGATACGAACCGGGTGACACGAACTCGCAGTAAAGCCGACATTCGGTCAGAACATGCGCCATCGCATGATCCGAGTCGAGGCAGACCAGGACGTGTCCCGAGTCCGGCAGCAGGGCACGTACCTGGTCGATGATCTCGCCGGATACCGACGATCCCCGCAGATACGTTATCCGTGCGTGATCGGGCCGCGGGAGATCGTCGCGGTCGTCGACGCTCACCACCCGGCCGTGATCGATGAGATCGCACATCGAAGCGAAAAAGAGCGTGCTGCCGCCGTAGCCGGAGCCGCATTCAATAATCAATTCAGGGCGTAACTCGTGGATGATTTCCTGGTAGACCCAGAGATCGAAAACGCACTTGAGTGTGGGGATACCAAGCCACCGTGTATCCTTCCAGGTCAGATCACGATGGGCGGCGTAGTAGAAGAGTCGGTGGAACTGGCCGGTGATGAGGCGTTTCATGACCGGATTCGAATAGACAGCCAGAACCACACGTCTCCCCATCCCAACGACCAGCTCCCGAAGGCGTCCCATCGTCCAACCTCTCCGTGCCTATTCCGTGCCTGCCACCCGCCCTCGGGTGGCAGGCGTCACCCGAGGGCGGGTGACGCCACATTGAGAGTCCGCTCGCCCAACACTGATCACCGCATCCGTGCCACTTCTCCGTGTCGGAAGCACGACACCACATGGTCATTGACCATCCCCGTCGCCTGCATGTGCGCGTAGCAGATAGTCGGCCCGACGAAATTGAAGCCGCGCTGCTTGAGATCTTTGCTCATCGCGCGTGACTCGTCAGTCTCGGCGGGAATTTCCTTCATGGTTTGCCGGCGGTTCTGGATCGGCTTGCCATCGGTGAATTGCCAGATATAGCGATCGAAACTGCCGAACTCCTCGACGACCTTCAGAAACGCACGCGCATTGCGCACCGCACTCTCGACCTTGAGGCGGTTGCGCACGATGCCTTCGTTCTTCAGAAGTCTCTCGATCCGGCGCTTGTCATAGCGCGCGACCTTCTCCGGATCGAAATGGTCGAACGCGGCGCGGTAGTGCTCGCGTTTCTTGAGAATAGTGCTCCAGCTCAATCCTGCCTGCGCGCCTTCGAGAACGAGAAACTCGAAAAGCGCGCGGTCATCGTGGAGCGGCATCCCCCACTCGGTGTCATGGTAGGCGAGATACAGCGGGTCGCTCCCCGCCCAGGGACAACGTGTCTTGGCCATCGGCAGAGCCTTCCTCATGGCTGATCCCCGCCGAGATGCTCCTTCAGCCACGCGATAACCTGTGCCGGTCCCTTCAATTCCCGGCTCCAGCCCGGTTTGCGTGCCTCGGCGAACGCCTCGTGTCGAAGGGTGACCACGTTCTCAATCGAACCGAACGTGATGTCGGAATCGTACACCTTTTCGAAGAAGAGCGGGTAGTTGTAAGTGCCGGGCAGTTCGATCATTTGCTCTTTGCCCAGCAAGTTCAGCACCGATACCAGCGCTGCCTGGTGAATGAATATCCGCCAGACCGCGTCGGCACGGCACATCTCGGCCAGAACCAGGTCCTCATAGAGCATTCTGAAGCTCTTAGCCCAAAGCCGGAAAACGCCCGCCTCGGGGCGCACCACCATCAGCCCGACATGGAAGTACGCCCGGATCACCTGTCGATCGGCGATCGTAGTCATCGCGAAGAGCTTGTCGTCGTCGATTGCGAGCTTTTCAAAGACCCGTTTCCAAAACGGGATCGACGGCTCACCGTAGAGCGTCCCCGAGCGATTGTGCATCACCGGGACATAGCCGAAGCTGTGAGCGGTGTCGAGGACGAAAGCGGTGGGTTCACGCAGGATAATCGTATCGTCATCCATCCAGACTAAAACCGCACAATGCCCTTCGGCCAGCCGCTCTGCGTCGGCCGCCGCAAAGACCTTGTCGGCGTAGTAGAACCAGCGTGCCTCTTCGGGTGCCTCGCCGTGTTTGATCTCAATCTTGAGCGCTTTCAGCCTGGCGTCCTTCTCCACGTCGGGAGGCGGGGCGTCGTGCGGCATATACACCCAAACCGGCGACTCACGATACTGTCCCGCAAACGAGCGCACACTCTCGGCCAGGATGAGGGCGTTATCGAGTTGCGCCGGGGATGCGACGAACGTGGCAAAGATCAAGTGCACGATTGGAGATGGCATGGCCGGAGACCCTCCTCTGAGCAGAGGTAGTGTGCTCAAGACCGTCGCCTGTGTCAACAACAGGATCGACAGGAGAGAAGAGGCGCAGAGGGGCCAGCTCGGTCGGGGCTCCCTGTGGCAGCGTGTCTCCTGATGTTACTGCTGTGTCGCCAACTCTTCGATCAGTCGGCGCAACTCTTGAATCTCGGACTTCAGGATCTCGTTCTGTGTCTGCAACGACTGATTCTGCCTGTGCAACTCCTGGATCGCGGCGAGCGCGATCCCGTCCGGATCGACCGTCGAGATTGTCGTATTATTGTCGCCGACGCCGAAGAGCCGCTGGAAGTCCTGGGCCATCGGGCCGATGTGTTCGATCGACGGGTCCTGCGTCTTGAAGTTCCAGCGGCTGATCTCTAATTGGGCGATCTTGTCGAGCAACTCCGCACCGTCAACCGGACGGAAATTCTCCTTCACGTTGCGATCCGAAATCCCGTTCCAGGCGCCGCCACCTGCCGGGAGTACGACGCCGCTCGAAAGGGTCGTATTGCTGTAAAGGCAGACACCGCCCGACGCGCGGACGATGAACTGATTGACCGCACTTGAAGTGACATCCCCGTCATGCGAGTCTCCCCAGACAAATGCGCCGTCGTGTTCCGCTCGGGCGCGGCGTCCTGCCGCGAACCCGTAATTGCCGCCGGCGATATTGCCGCGCCCCCCCGGGACCGTCGAGTAGTTGCCATTGGCGGCGTTGGAATCCGCGTCGGTACCCGTCCCGGGAGCCATGCCGCCCCCGGCGACGACGGCCCCCCAGCCGCGCGCCTTGTTTGCGCCCCCGCCGCCGATCGTGCTGCCGGTTCCGGTTGCCTTGTTTTGAAATCCGCCCTGCACCGTCGACCAACTGCCGAAGGCGCGGTTGCCCTCACCGCCGGTTATCGTCGTCCGGTATCCATCCGCTGTGTCCTGGTTTCCGCCGCCGACGACCGCGGCGTCGCCGGAGGCGATATTGCTGTATCCGCCACCAATTGCCGACCAGTTGCCGCCGGCATCGTTGAAGGTTCCACCGGCGACGGCGGTGTAATCGCCTGTTGCTGAATTCGAGCCACCCGCGACAAAAGCACTGCTACCTGTGTTGGTATGGCCCGACCCGATCGACACCTTCGAGACAATGTTCCCGCCCAACGCCCCGTCGACCGTCGCCACCCGAAACGCAAACGGGCCGGTGACCAACCGCACCCGGGGGAGTATCTCCGCAGGGACTGCGTCCCCGGTCACGGTAATCTCCAGCCAGCGGACCGTGTCGGAAAACACACCATGCGACAACGGCTTGGCCGCGCCGATGAGGGCATTCCAGAGGCCGTCATCATCGGTCGCGATCACCTGGTCCTCGCCGTCGCGGTCCGGCCAGACCACATCTCCTGTTCCGAGCAGTTTAGTGGTATAGATCTTGAAGTTGAAAGTCCAGTCGGCTGCCGGTGGCGGAGACCCGTCCGAACCGGTCAAGCGACCCTGAACGTTCATCGTCTTCGGCGCGTCGACTCCGTGGGCGGCCACCGTCAAGGCCAACGTCAGCGCCACGATCAGTCCGAGCAGCACGGTCTTTCGCATAATAATCCCCTTTGGCCTGGGACATACATTAAGTCTGGGACATTGTCGATCCGGCGGTCGGGAACCGACCAGATCCAGTCACGTATTATCCCCTAAACATAGCACAAGCCGAAGAAAACACAAGTCGGACGGCTGTGGTCTCACCAGACAGACGAAGGCTGGCGGCTCTCTGACCCGTCGATCTGGTTCGTTGTCCGACTGTCAGAGGGAATCCGTCCGGCGTCGGCGGGCCGCAGTCACCGGGGAGTGTTGAATAACCGGATGTCCAATGCCCGTGGATCACCGGGACATCAGAGCAACACTCTTCAATGAGTGGACGCC